>JAEUAF010000633.1 GCA_019695485.1 Sorangium sp. | reverse complement strand
CCCGAGCTCCAGGTGAGCGCGCGCTGGGTGGCTGCGTTCGATGCTCTCCCGTGCCAAGTCGAGGTGGCCGTAGAGGCTCCCCAAGAGGTTGTTGAAATCGTGCGCAATCCCCGCTGCCAGGACACCGAGCGCCTCGAGCTTGGCTGCGCGTTCGAGGCCTTGAGCGAGCTTGAGCTCGTCCGTCACGTCGCGGAACACGAGCACCATCCCGAAAGGCTCGCCCTGTGCTGGGCGGAGCGGTACCGAGCGATATTTGACTTGGCGTTCAGAGCCGTCGCGGGCGCGGAAACGCGCTGTGCCGCTCTGCTCGAAGGTGGGGGAGGCGCTGTCGAGCGCGTCGCTGAGCGCCGCGTCGGCGCTGCTCACGACCTTGAGAAACTCGGAGATCGAGAGTCCGCGCGCGGCCTCCTGGGTGTATCCGCTGAGCCGTTCTGCGGCCGGATTCATGAGCACGATGCGGCGCTCGGCGTCGGTCGTAATCAGGGCTTCCGCGATGCTGCGCAAAGTGACGGCAAGGCGCTCCTTCTCCTCGGCGAGCGACAATTCCGCCGTCTTTCCCGCCGTGACGTCGATGATGGTGACGAAGTTTGCGGGCCGCCCTTCAAACTCGATGGTGCGCGAGTATTGCTCCGCCCACTTCACCTGGCCGCCTTTCGTGATCAGGCGGTAGGCATAGTGCGGCAGCGCGCTGGGATCGCCGTGTTGCTTCTTTCGGCTCTGTTCGATCGCGAAATCTGCGTCGTCCGGGTGCACCAACTTCGCAAAGTCGATAGCGCGCCAGCTCCGCATTTCCTCGACGGAGTAACCGTTCATGTCGGCCACCGCTTGGTTGACGTAACGAATGCGATTGTCTTGTAAGATCGCGATGCCCAAAAGTGCCTGTTCGGCGAGGACCCGGAAACGCGCTTCGCTGCTGCGTAGCTCCTGCTCGACGCGCCGTCTTTCCGATACGTCGCGGACGATGGCCCACATGCCGACCGGCGCGCCGTTCGCTGCTCGTAACAGCGAGGTCAGAAGCTCCACTGGCACGCGCTGCCCGTCTTTTCGCACGTATTCTTTCTCGTAGAGATCGGAATAGCCGCGCGTGAGCACCTGCTCTTCGAGGATCCGTCGCTCCTTTTCGTGCCATTCGGGCGGGGTCAAATCCTGGTACGTGAGCTCGACGAGCTCTTCATTGGCGTAGCCGACGAGCTCGGAGAACGCCCGGTTGTGCTCGACGATTCGGCCGACCATGTCGACCCGACCGTAGGCATCGCGCATGTTGTCGTAGAGTTCGCGATAGCGCTGTTCAGTGCTGGCGATCTTCGAATCGTTCAGCTTTCTTTCGCTGATATCCTCGATCATTCCGAGCACCGCGCGCGTGCCGTCGGGGCCGACATCGGCGAGCGCGGCGCTCATCGAGACCCAGCGCGCACTGCCGTCTTTGCGTCGGGCGCGAGTCTCGAAGTTCTTCAGGTGGCCGCGCGTGGCGAGTTCCTCGACCAGACGCTTGCGGTCATTGGGATCGACGTACAGGTTCGCTGCTGATCGCTTCACGACATCGCCAGGGCCAGCTTCACCGGCGATCTCGGCGATGCGCTCGTTGCATTCTAGGATGACGCCATCGACGCTCGACAAAAAGATGCCGACGTTGAGATGTTCGATTAGTAGTCGGTAGAGCGTAGAGTGGCGTTCGGCGACGGCCCTTTCCGACTCGAGCTCGGCGACGCGCGCGCGGAGCGCTTCGAGTTCCTCGAGGCGGCTTTCGTCCCAAGCGGTCATGCTGGCCCAGGGTAGCCTAGTCTCGCCGCGGTTCCGCGGAGAATGCGCGCGGCTTTGGGGCCAAGGCTTGGTGGGGATTCGCTCCCGCGAGCGCGTCGATTTGCAGGGAGCCCCAGTTCGGACGATGCTTGGCGCGTGATTCCCCGGGTACTAATTGTGGCAGGTTCGGATTCGAGTGGCGGCGCTGGGATCCAGGCTGACTTGAAGACGGTCACGATGCTTGGCAGCTATGCTGCGACCGCGATTACCGCGCTCACCGCGCAAAATACGTTGGGAGTATGGGCCGTCTCGCCGGTGGACCCTAGCTTCGTGCGTGAGCAGATCCGGGTCGTGCTCGAGGATATCGGTGCGGATGCGGTGAAGACGGGCATGCTCTTCTCTGCTGAAATCATTCGGATCGTAGCCGCAGAGCTCGAGTCGCGCGCGACGGCGATCCCCATCATCGTCGACCCGGTGATGGTGGCCAAAGGCGGAGCGCCGCTGCTCGAAGCGACGGCGCGGAAGACGCTCGTCGAGCGGCTCTTCCCGCTCGCCGCGCTGATCACCCCCAACATCCCCGAGGCGGAGCTTTTGACGGGCTTGCGCGTGCATGACGCGGACGACCTCTCACGTGTCGCGGGGCGCCTGCTCGAAATGGGACCCGCGGCGGTGTTGTTGAAGGGCGGGCACTTGGAGGGTGATCGGGTGGTGGATGTGCTGCGCACGCTCGACGGAGTGGAGCAGCATTTCGAGGGACCGCGCATCGCGACCCGTTCGAGCCACGGAACCGGCTGCACGCTGGCGAGCGCGATTACGGCGGGGATCGCCGAAGGCTTCACTCTGGTGAGCGCCATCGAACGCGCTCGCAATTTCGTGGTGCAGGCGCTGCGCTCGGCGCCGGGGCTCGGCACCGGCCACGGTCCGATGAACCACGCTTGGTTGCTGAGCGCGGAGCGCCGCCCTAATTGAGCGTGGCTTGGCGCCAAAAACCCCAAATTTCGCGACCCGTTGATTGCCGCGGGACACTCGCAGTTTGACATGGCATACGATCGCAGTGCGCGGCTGGTTGTTCCTGTTTCTGTCGGCGGCAATTACGGCTCCCGCGTGTGAGAGCAACCACCACGCTCTCGTCAAAAGCTCGAGCGGTGGTCAAAGCAGCAGGGCTCAAGGTGGCCGCAGCGCGGCGAGCGGAGGCTTCGCGGTCATTCAACAAGGTGGTGGGCCCGCGGGCGGTAGCGCGGGACGAGCGCCGGACGAGCCGCCGGGCAGCAACGTGCTCACGCTACTGCACGGGGTGGTCGACGCAGGCCCCGCTCTAGTTTGCTTCGTGCGCGGGCTCGGCGCCGATGCGACGGCGCTCGGAATGCCCCAGCCGAGCGGAGGGCTCGAGTACGGCCAGTCGCTCGTGGTACGGGCGGTCGAGGGCGCCGACTTCGCCGCCGATGCGCTCGAGCCGGTGCTGATTACGGGCGATCTCGAGCTCGTCTCGGGTCTCGACTGTGAGCACGCGCTGGCCATGGCGCGCCAAGCAGCGGCCCCGACCGGAGCGGCCGAGGTCCTCGCCGTGGGCGGGAGCGCGGGAGAGTCCAGCGTCGGCGGGGCCGCGGCACAGGGCGCTGCCGCCGGGGTCGGCGGTGTCGCGGGCATAGCAACCGCCGGCTCGGGGCCGCAGAGCTCGGCGGGTGCGGGAGGCGAAGGCGGTGCGCCGCTGCCTGCCGCTCCGCCGCTGCGCGTCGCGGAATTGCCGGCAATTCCCGCTGGAACATTGTCGGTTGGGCGCAGCGCCTTGTTCGTCGCAGATGGTTGCATCGGAGGCCCCGCGTTTGTCGCGGAGGGGGACCAAGAGGCGTGCGGTCCGGGCTATGCCGCCCACTCGCCCACTCTGAGTGCGGTGCTCGTCCAAATGTCGCGCAGCGCGCAGTTTGGGCGCTTGGGCTTGCAGGTGGTGCACGCCTCACAAGCGACGGGAGCGGTGAACGTGATCGCGGCTCAAGTGCCGTCAGGTTCGGGGCGTCTCTTCATCGGCGGTAGCGTGTCGCTCGGTGCAATCGCGCCGCGAGTTCCCGATTTGAGCTACAGCGCGCTCGACTACGGAACGAGCAGCGATGCCTGGCAAGTCGAAGTTCAAGTCAACGGTTCGACCATTTTTTGGCAATCGTGGGCGGACATCCTCGCGGACTCCGGCCGTGGCGCGCTCGACGACGGCAAGAGCTACGCGCTGGTCTTGCTCGGGCCGAGTCTCGACTTCAGCCACGCAGGATTCTGGAACCCGCGACGCATCGCCGTGGTCCCGACCGATCCGTGAGCTCCGCGCCGCTCGATTGGGCACCGGGCGCGTTCAGTGAAGCAGCTGAACTTCCGCGAGCTTGCCCTTGGCGTCGTTGATGTGCACGCTCGAAGGGAAGCGGCGAATGAACGCGCGCAGCGTGTTTTTTGCGTCATTCCAGGCCTGAATGTCGAGCTGGGCCTGCCCGAGCGCGAGCGTCGCCTCATCCATCACTTCCTTGTCGGGTGAGGCTTCGGAGAGCTGCATCAAGATTGGGATGGCGTCGCGGTGCATGCCGAGCTTCACCAGCGCGCGACCGAGCTGCAGGTTGGCCTGCGGACTGTGCGCGGCGTCGGTCTTGAACTTGAGCGACTCACGGAAGGCTTGTTGGGCTTCGTGAAAGCGCGCCATGCGCATGTGGTCGAGCCCGTTCTGATAAGCGATTAGCGAGAGCTCGTTGCGCGCGCGTTCCACCGCTGCTTCGAACACCGAGCGCTCGGTGGCGGTCAGGTCGAGCTTGGCGACCTCGGTGAAGCCGTCGATCAGCTCCTTGCGCTTGTTCAACGTGATCAGTTGGTAGAACTCGGCGGCGCGGCGGCTGACTCGGGCCGTGGCCTCTTCGCGGCCTTGTAGCGTCTTCAATTCCTTTTCCAGCTGCTCGACGCGCTCGCGCGACTCGCGCGATTCCCCGCGGACGGCCTCGAGGCGCACGTCCCAGGCCAGCTTCACGAACACCAGGATCACGGCGATGGTGACGGCGTAGGCCGTCGCGCTGTTGGTGAACGCTCGCCGCTCGTAGTTCTGTTGACGCTTGGCGATGCTCTTCAGGTCGGCGGCCAGGGCGTTGATCAGATTGTTCGTCTTGATGGAGAGCGAGCGGCTTTCGACGATCTCGCGCTTGATTTCCTCGAGCTCATACTCCTCCATGACCTGGCCGTTTCGACTCCTGCACCTACTGCCATCGGCTTGCACGAGCAAGTTTGGCGTAAGCTCTCGCGCGCGCGTCGCGTCGGCCCGCGGGGCCTTGGGCGAGCCACCGTTCAACTGGTTCGGGCGGGCCGGCGCGCGCGGCGCGGCGGGCTTCGTGTGGGCTGCTGGGGCCGCGCGGGCTGCCTCGAGCAATGCCAGCGCCGCGTTTGAGATGGCATCCGGCGCCGAAATTCGGTCATCTGCCCGATGAAAGAGGTTTCGGGGTTGAACGCGGGGCAATCCCCCGCTAGAGGCGGGGTCGGCTCGGGTCTGCCCGGGCCCCCGACTGGCCAGCATTCGGCCAAAGG
Source organism: Sorangium sp. (assembly GCA_019695485.1). Classification (GTDB taxonomy): domain Bacteria; phylum Myxococcota_A; class Polyangia; order Polyangiales; family Polyangiaceae; genus PMG-095. The sequence continues at coordinate 2,840 of JAEUAF010000633.1, read as the reverse complement.
GACGCGAGGAAGCACATGGATACGAGCGACATTCGCAAAGGCCTCAAGCTCATGATGGACGGTCAGCCGTACATCGTGGTCGACTTCCAGTTCGTCAAACCCGGCAAGGGCCAGGCGTTCACCCGCACGCGCATGAAGAACATGCTCAACGGGAACACCCTCGAGCGCAACATCCGCTCGGGTGAAAAGCTGGAGGCGGCGGACGTCGAAGAGCGCGCCCTGCAGTACATTTACCCGGAAGGTGACGCCTTCGTGTTCATGAACGCGCAGAGCGGCGAGCAAGTCACCGTGCAAAAGGAAGCCGTTGGCGACGACGCGGGCTTTTTGACCGATGGCATCGAAGTCTCGATCATCATCTACAAGGGCAACCCCGTCAGCATCTCACTGCCACCGCACATCGTGGTGCAGGTCACGGAGACCGAGCCGGGCGTGCGCGGCGACACGGCCACGAACGTGACCAAGCCGGCGACGATCTCGACCGGGGCCACGGTGCCCGTGCCGCTGTTCGTGAATCAGGGCGACTGGATCAAAGTCGACACCCGCTCACGCAGCTACCTAGAGCGCACCAAAGCGCCAGGCTGAGCGCTCGCGCTGCTTCGGGTGCTAGGCTTGCGCGTGCGCCCCGAGATGGATTCGAACCGCGCGTACTGGGATGAGGCCACCGAGTTTCATGCGCGCGGCAACGTCTACGGCATCGAAGACTTCAAGGGCGGATCCTGTCGGCTGCACCGCGTGGAAGTCGAGGAGGTGGGTGATGTGCACGGCAAGTCGCTGCTCCACCTCCAATGTCACTTTGGGATCGACACGTTGTCGTGGGCGCGGCGCGGTGCGCGTGTCACGGGCGTCGACTATTCAGCCAAGGCGATCGCGCTCGGCCGCGCGCTCAGCGCGGAGCTTGGCATCGCCGCCGAGTTCGTGCAGAGCGACATTTACGAGCTGCGCGACACGCTGGCCGGCGCAGCGCGCTTCGACATCGTCTACGCCTCCTATGGCGTTCTGAACTGGCTCCCCGATCTGACGGGCTGGGCGCAGGTCATCGCTCACTTCTTGCGGCCCGGCGGCTTCTTTTACATCGCCGAGGCTCACCCGACCGCGCGCATGTTCCCGCTGGACCAGGACCTAGCGAAGGTTGGAGCCTTTCGTCCGTTCATTTCGTATTTCCACGACCCAGCGGGGATCGCTTGGCCGCCCGAGCCCGACTACGCCGACGAATCGGCGCTGCACCAGGTCGGTCCGCACGAATGGCAGCATAGCCTCGCGGACATCGTGGGCGCGCTGATCGGCGCGGGCCTCGTGATCGAGTGGCTCCACGAGTTTCCGTACTGTTCGTGGAAGGTCGTCGCAGGTTGCGAGATCGTCGAACGCTTCAGCGAGGCGCACGCCTATTACGCGCGCCCCGCGAGCGAACCTCAATTGCCGCTGATGTTCTCGATCCGCGCTCGCAAACCCTAGACGAGTCGCGCGACGTAGCTCAGAGAGTCGACAAGAACGCCCACTCCACACCGCGCGTGAATCGGACGGGGTCGGCGGCGTGCCTTCAAGGCGTCGCGTCATTGCGGATGTAGAGTTCGGCCCGCCCCGCACGCAGACAGGCCGCGCGGCGACCCGTGTCGTCGATGACGCAGCCACTCGTCGCGGCGGCGGACCAGCCATCGATTTTCCAGAGCTCCGACTTCTCTGCTTGGACGAATAAGCCGAGGGGGGTTGAAATCGCGAGTCGCGAGCCGTTCGTCGAACGTGCGGCCCCCGGCTTGGCGCTGCCTGCCGCTTTCTTTCCAACCAGCGCGCCGCCGACGAGTGCCTCCAGGGCTTGGTCGGCGGACGCTGGCGTCGGCGTGAAGCCCGCCTCGAAAGCGCCGCCCCCACAGACCCCGGGGCGTGGAGCGAGCAGCGTCGAAACCTGTGGCTCGGCGTTGGCGCCCGCCAGCAACAATGAGAGCTCGGAGCGATCACACGAATAGGTGACGCCGAGCCAGCGCGCGCCCGCGCTGGTGGTGACCTCGAGCCCCCAGCTTTGAACTCCCGCGTCAAGGTCGATGGGCTCTTCGCGGGAGGAGTCTGGCGCGAGGCGAAACATGCCGCCTTCCGTTTGAATCAGGAGCACACTTCCGGTTGTGAAGCCGAGCGGGCTGTACGCGGGTGCTTTGAGCGCCTTCGGGCGCACGCCGATCACGACACGAGAGGCCGTCACGAGGTTCGCGTGCTTCTCGATGTCCTTGCCTAGCTGAGTGCGCACGCTTGCGCGCATGGGGCTGAAATACCAGCCATCACGGCTCAGCGCAGCGAGCGCCGCGCCGACGTCCCCCAGCGCGAGCTCCGCGCTCACCTCGATTGCGCCGAGCTTGTCGGTCAGGTCCTGCAGCCCGCCACAGCGCAGCGGGCCGCCGCTCCAGTCGAAGATGCGCGGAGTCGCGCCTTCCGCGCACAGCGAAGCCAGCAGGCGGCGCGTGTCGGCAACGTGCGTCAGCGCTTGCTCCGCCGTCTTCTTCTTGAGGGCGCGCGGCGCGTCCTTCTTGGCAAGCTCCAGCAGGCTTCGCAGCGGCTCACGACCGTCACGAGAAATTCCGGCGGCGCGGTCCAAAAACACCAGCTCTGCGGCAATCTCCGGCGCGCCAGGGCCCGTGCTCAGCCCGGCGCTGAGTCGATAGTCCTCGCGGCCGTCTCCGTCCTCGTCGCGTGCCAGCACGCTGAGCGTCAGCGTTTCGCCGGGCGCGGGCTCGGCGGCGCGCACGCCGAAGCGCGGCGCCTGCGCCGAGAACGGGTCGATGATGGCGAGCGCCCGCACGGGCGCGCGCTGCACGAGCCCGCTCGAACAGCTGAGACGCACGTCGAGGGAGAAG
>JAEUAF010000466.1 GCA_019695485.1 Sorangium sp. | reverse complement strand
CGTGCTGAGAGCGGCGCCGGCGGCAGTCTCGAGGGCGGTCAGGGGGGCGCGGCGGACGGGAGCGGCGGCTCCCAGATGGGCACGGGCGGCCACGTCGCGCTCGGCTCCGGTGGCGCCAATGGCGTGGCCGGTTCGCTCACAGGCATCGGTGGCATCGGCGACGCCGGCGCAAACGCGGCCGGTGAGGGCGGTACCGTTGGCGGCTCCCCAGGCTCGCTGGGGGGCTCGAGCGGCGCGGGCGGCGGACAGACTACGGCTTGCACCATCGGCAGCGTTGCGTATGCGGACGGCGCTTTGAATCCGCTGAATCCCTGCGAAGCGTGCGTTGCTGCGACGTCCGCAACGATGTGGTCGACTCTACCGGACGGGCGTGGCTGCGCGCCGGGCAGTCAATGCGCGACCGGGAGCTGCACCCGCAACCCGGTCGGTCCCTGCGACGTCAATGTGCCGGGCGACTACGCGAGCGTGCAGCAGGCCATTACTGCGCTGCGCGACTCCGACACGAAGGCGACCGTCTGCGTCGCGAAGGGGACGTACGCGGGAGATATTGCCGGCACGTATGGTGACGCAGAGCTGACCATCGCGGGGGCGTCGGCGGCTTCGGTGATCCTGGACGGCCATGTCAGCATCCCCGACTATTCAGGCGCCCCGGCATTGATTCGCTTCCGTGGCGTCACCATCACGAAAGGTTTGGACTCGCGGGAATCGGTCGCGTTCGAGTCCTGCATTGTCCGGGGAACGACGAACGCCATCTCCGTGAGCACGCCGACGGGCGGCCCGTTGACCACCATCTCGCTGACGATCGACGGCTGTGACGTGTCGGCGACGAACGGAGCGGCCGTGTCACTCGGATACGACGCCTATGACAACAATCCGCGAGGCATTCAGGCGACGTTGCGAAACAACTACATTCACGATGCGCCCATCGGGCTGTCGATCCACACCCAGCCCTATCAATCGTACCGAGCTTCCGGCAAGGTCACCGCGCTCCACAACACATTCGATAACGACCAGACCGGCCTCGTGATCAGCGCGAGTGGGGTTTCCCTTCCGACCACGCAATTCGTCGGCAACCTCATCATCGAGTCGGATCTCGGGATCCGCAGCAATCGCCCGGTGATGACGAGCGTCGACGACTTCCGCGACAACGCTCTTCGCAAACATCACGAACTACGCCGACAGTGCGGTTCCCGGCACGGGCTATGTCACGGCAGACCCGAAGCTCACGCCTGGTGCGCCACCCGCTCCGGGCGCCGGCTCTCCGCTCATCAACGCCGGGGACGCGACGCTCGTGCCGAGCGGCGACTACTTCGGGTCGCCTCGCAACGGGAGGGCCGACATCGGTGCCGTCCAAGGGCCCTGACACGCAGCAGGACTAGTTGATAGCCGAGTGTCCAGCACCCTCCGTCGCGCTCGAGCAGGCACAGAAATAGCCAACGACGCTGGTGCCGGTGCCGAGGTTGATTTTGGTGAGGTCGGTGATGAGCGCGCCACTCGCATCGCGGTTACTAGGCGCCAGATTGGCGGGCTTATAGGACCACGTGCCGCTCCAATCCAGGCGATACCACTGCGAGCGCGACGCGGAGGCGACCAGCGCGACCTTGTCACGGAAGTCGGGGCACGTGCCGGCAAGCGTGGTGGGGATCAGCCCGTCATTGACGGAGTAGAACGCGAGAGTGGCGGCCGCGGAGCCACATTGGCCGGGAGCGCAGTTTTGGCCGGAATAGCGCCCGGGCTGGGCGTTGGTGTCGGTGCGGCGGTTGAGCGCGTAGTTGTAGTCGCTGTTCGTGGTTTGGGGGGTTCCCGTCCAAAAGCTCGGCGAGAAAGAGGGGACGCTGCAGGTGTCGTTGGCGCAGGTCTGCCCGCAAATCGAAGTGACTTCGCTGACGCAGAGGTCGTCCCACTTGGTGAGGCAGCAATAGGAGTCGCTCGCGCAGAGACGGTCCACGCAGCTGTCGACCCCTGTGAAGAGGGCATTTCCCTCGGAACACAGGCCGTGGGTTCCTGGAACCTTGGCGCCCTCGACCCAGAATGGAGTCGTGGAGCCCGCGCTCGCTTGCGAGTGATCGATGCTCTGGGCCATCACCTGGCGAAGGTTGCTTCCGTTCGGCCCGAGTGCCGTGAGCAGCCGTCCGGGCCCTGACGTCACATTGGCACGAGCGCCGTAGCCGAGCACCGCGTAGTTGGCAGCCACGTTGGCCACTGCTGTGGCACGACCGGTGCTGACGACCGGACTGTTTGCGCCGGTGCGAGTCACGATGTCCAGCATGCCAAACCCCTCGATGATGACCGAGGGAAGCCAGCTTTCCCACATCACGACGCTGGCGTGAGGTGGCGGCGTGAACAAGTGCGGAGACACGACGCCACCCCAGAGGTCGGCGCCGCTGCCGGGCGTCGTTTCCTTCAGAAACCTTGGCAGACCGCTAAAGTCCGAGAAACCGCCTGCGATTCGGTGAGACAGTCCGCTCTGTAGGCTTGGCGAATCGATACTCAGGCTAAAATACTGAACGATGGTATCGCGGAGGACCTTGCTGTTCACGCCGTCGAGGCGGATACCGACCGCGTAGCTCGTGAGATTGTGAGGACTCACGACGAACTCATCGTGCGACGAGGCGCGCCAACTTCCCGCACTAGGACCGCCCTGAGTTCCTACCAGCATCGCTCCCGCGGTGGTCACGCTCACCTGCGCGCCGCCGCCCACGAGCGCGTAGTTCCAGTCGACGGTGCAATCGATTACCTGCGAGCTCGCCGGGGTCGTCGTGGTACACGCTCGAACCTCGACGTGAAGCGGAGCCGCCGAATCATCGTGCCAGGTGGCGATCGTCGGCGCGGTGACCGCTTGGCTAAGCTCGGCCGCAGCCGGTTCGACTGCAGCGGAATCGACAAGTGGCTGCGACGGATCGGGCGCTCCACACGCGCCGAGTGCACTCGCGCATGAGATGAGGGCCAAAACACCAGCCCAACTGGGGATACGAACGCCAAATCGTTGCTTGTCGACCATGTTCCAACTCCCACCCCAGTCTGGGGCTGCCAGCGTTTTACCAATCCCTGCGAGGGTCAGTCGTTAGGCTCGCGTTAGCTCGTGCCAGGCATGGGCTACGTTGGATCTCCCGCAACAGCCCCCGCCGCGCGCGGCGCGTAACATTCCGGAAACACCCACTCCGCGCTTCGTCCATGCGTGGCGGACTCTCACCCTTCGCATCATACTCAAGCCCAGAGCACTCACGCTCTCGCACAGGAAATCCAAAATGAAGAACCGAACCCGCTCCGCAGACACGCACCTTGCCCGAGGACTTCGATACGGATGCGAAGCAAACGGGCCGCCGCGCAGAGAATGGGGGCGCTCATGGCTCTCGTAACAATCGCTTACTCCGGACCCAAGGGAACCGAAGCAGCTACCGCCGTCGGGGTGAGTCACCGCGACGTGGCCGCAAGGCAGGCGCTGCTCGCAAATATTGGTCGAAGCCGCGACTCGCTTCGCTTCTCGAGACAGCCGCTCGTCCTCGCGAATGATCGCCGAGACGAGAGCACTGCTTTTCGGTCTGCCATCCTGGGAGGGAAACACCGCTATGCATCGTAGCAACCCGCCGAGCTCCGAATCCGAACGTGACGCCACCGCCGAACAACACTTCTTCATTCTCGCGCCGCTACTTGGCGCGCTTGGTGTGTTGGGCTTGCCCGCACTCTATTTCGTCGCCCGACAGGGTGGCGTCGTCCCCGTCCTGCTAGTCTTGATGCTTCCGCTGATCGTCGCTGCGGTGTTCGCCCTCGAGGCGGCCATCAATGCGGCGCTGACGAAAGCCGAACGCACGCGAGCGAGCGATGCTTCGCCGAGCGAGACGCGCCCCGCCGAGCCGGAGCAGCTCGCTGCGGTGCTCGCGGACGCCAAGCGGCGAGGGCGGAAAGTGGAATTGAATCCGGAAATCCCGCCAAAAATGCGACAGCTAGTCCTCGAAATGGCCAACGCGCTGGGCGTGGAAGTCATCGGGGACGAGGCCGAGACCCTGCACCCTATTTCCGTTGGCCGGGAACAATGTGCAGGTGCCGTGTCGGCGGCGCGGGCGTCCGTCGTGAAACCACCTCGTCATCACTAACGAGGCGGAAGCCACCGAGAGAGGTTCCGTGCAACGCGTCGACGAGCGCGATCTCGTCAGGATTGTCCGTCGACCGGAAGGCGACAACCCGCTTGAGCGCGCCATCGAGGGCAGCCTCTTGAAAGCGCTGGCGCTGCTTTTGATGGCTGAGCACCGTGCTGTCCTGCGACGGCGCCTCGCGTTCGCCTTTGCTGTTCTTACCCGTAGTCATTCCGCTGAAGTCCAATGTCGTAGAGCCGAAGCGTAGACCTACCCTCTCCGAGTGCCCCGGAATGGGCCTGGACGCAACCCTGAACGATCGCGCCCACATTATGCGCGCGTGCGGCGCGGTCTGGCCACTCTTTGGCCCCGTTTTGCAGCTTGCCTCGCGGCAGGCGCTCTCTCTCGTCCTGCTCCGGGTGCCAATCTCGCGCTGCAGCACTTTTCCCAAGTTCTCTACGGGTAGCGCGGCGTTGCATGGTGCAGACACGCGGCGTATTCTCCGAATCGTGTTCAGCGCGAGACGCCGCAGCCGAATGGCCCAGTCCTGGGTCGGGTTGCTCACCCTCATTCGGGTCCTCGCAGTCGTGCTGGGCGTGCAAGTTTCGGGTACCAGCCATGCCGTCGCGGACGTTATGAATCTCGTCGTCGCGCGAGGCGTGGCGCACGAAGAGGAGTGCCCCGCTGACCGGCCCTGCGAGGATTGCCCGCAGGGCTGCCCGAACTGCCATTGCTCGAATGCGATAAGCTCGCTGATCCCTGATCTGACGCCGTCGGTTCCGACGTTGCTGCCGATTGGACACGTCGCTGCCGTGTGGGAAGCGGACCACGCGCCGCTTCGCCCCGAGCTGTCGCCACCGTTCCGTCCTCCCCGAACCAGCCGCTCCGTCTCCTAAGGCGGAGCTCCATCGCGAGCGGGCGTGCGTCGCGCAGCCGCGCTCCCCTTTTCCTGGTTCTTATGCCGCGCATTTTGCGCGCGGCTCGGAGGTATTTGCCATGTTGTGGCGACGATGTTGGCGGGCCGCTGGCCTTTCAGCGGTGATGCTCGTAAAAGCCGAGGCCGCCCGAGCGGAGGGAGCGTCCTCCTGCGCAACGATTACGCGCGCTAGTCTCGTTCCGTGCGTAATTCACGCGAGCCTGGTGCGACAAGCTGGGGTCGCCGCGGTCGAAGCTGCGGATGGACGGGTGTCGGCGACGGCGCCATGGTTTGCATCGAGCCCGACACTTTCGCTCACCGCGGCGCGAAGGGACAGTGCGAGCGAGAAGGTTCTGAATTGGTCTGCGAGCTTGGGCGTTGAGCTCGAGATCGCGGGACAGCGCGGAGCTAGACGCACGGCCGCGTTGGCGGAGCGCGATGCCCAGAGCAAGAGCGTCGAGGCGACCAACCGGGCGACGGCAGCAGAGGCCTGGCGAGCCTATTTTCAGGTGCTTGCGGCCGAGGAGGTGTTGCGGCTCGTGATGCGTCTCGAGGCCAACGCGAAGCGGCTCTCCGACGCTGCCAGCGTCGCCAGCCGGCGTGGGGCGGTGCCCGGCGTCGAGGCCGACCTGGCGGAGGCTGCCTACGTTCGTGTAGTTCAGCGTCGGATCGATGCGCGGCGTGACGAGCAACGCGCACGGAGCGAGCTCGCCGGGTTTCTGGGGCTCGATTCCGTTCAAGAGCTTCAAGTGGAGGGGACACTCACGCCCTTGCCGGAAGCCGAGCGAGTCACCGCGGCGAGCACGGGCGATCGACCCGAGGCGGCGGCGCGCGAAGCAGAGAGCCGAGCCTTCTCCGCCCGCGCCAATGCGCAGCGCAGGAGCCGCGTGCCCAGTCCGATGGTGTCCGCATTCGTGGCGAGAGACGGATTTGACGAGCGCGTGCTCGGCGTCGGCCTGGTTCTACCTTTGCCGTTGCCCGAGCCCATTGGACGTATGCATAGCGGGGAGATCGCGGAGAGTGAAGCGCTTGCGCGACGCGCCAAGTTTCTCGCCGCCGACAGTCGACGCAGAGCCAAGGCGGACCTGCTGGCCGCGCTGGCGAGCTACGACGCGGCGCGGGAGGCCACGCACACGTATACCAAGGAGCGCGTGGAGCGCGCGGAAACGACGCTCGCCAGTCTCGCGATGGAGGTGGAGGCGGGCCGCATCGGGACACGAGACGCGGTGATCCTGCAGGAGCCGCTGTTCGAGCTCCTGCTCGGCGGCGTGGAAGCGAGCAGGCAGCTCTGCTTGTCCTCGGCCGAAGTTGCGCGAGCAGCCGGCATGCGACTGGAAGAAGGAGGCGCGCCATGAGGCGCTTGCTCTCAGCGCTCCGGCTTGCGGTCGTTCTCACGGCATGCCATCGGAGCGGAACACAACAAGACAAGGATGACCGCAACTCGGCGCCTGCCTCGTCCGCGCGCTCGGGGGCGCGAGACGATCGCGGGCACGAGGAGCTGCCCCACGACCTGACGGTCTCGACGGAAGTGATTGCCAACGCTGGGATCAAGACCGCCCGGCTCGTTCGCGTTGCCTTGTCCGAAGCGCTCTCGCTGCCCGGAGAAATAGCAGCCGACCCAGATCGACTGGCTCGCATCTCGTCGCCCGCGGAAGGCCGGATTGAGGAGGTGAAGCTCCGCGAAGGTGCGCCTGTGAAAAAAGGTGACGCCTTGGTTGTCATTCGCGTGCCCGAGATCGCGAAGGTCCGGGCCGCGCACTTCGCGACACAATCCAAGGCAAAGGCCGCGCGGGCGAACGCCGAACGCTTGCGCTCCCTGCTCGGCGAGCGACTTGCTTCGGAGCAAGCCGTACTCGACGCAGAAGCCGAGGCGGACGCGCTCGAGGTGGAAGCGAAGTCCACGGCAGACCAACTGGGAGCGATTGGGGCCGCGGCTTCTGGCGCCTTCTCCATCACATTGCGAGCGCCGATCAACGGCATCGTCGTGGCGCGCGACGCAGTGGTCGGGCAGCCAGTGTCCGCTGAGCGAGTTCTCGGTACGGTCGTCGATCTCGAGCAAGTTTGGTTTCTCGCGCGTGTGTTCGAAAAGGATCTCGGGCAGCTCAAGATTGGTGCGAATGCGGAGGTGCACCTCAATGCGTATCCGGACGAGCACTTTGCCGGAACGGTCGAGTACATCGGGCAGCAAATTGACTCGGTCGCGCGCACCGTCACGGCCCGCATCCGTCTGCGAAATCACGGCGGCCTGCTCCGCCTCGGTCTATTCGGAACCTCCCAGGTTTCGACCGGCGCCCGTGAACCCGCGGATCCCAAGCTCGTCGTCGGCAGCTCGAGCATCACGGAGGTCGGCGGTAAGTCAGTCGTATTCGTTCGGCAAGCTGAGACTCAATTCGAGCTGCATGAGGTGACGCTGGGCAAGGAAGCCCTTGGTCGAGTGGAGGTCCTGGCCGGGCTCCGCGAAGGCGAAGAAGTGGTCACGGATGGCGTCTTTACGCTGAAGAGCCTGGTTCTCAAGGGATCTTTCGCGGAGGACGAACACTGATGCTGCTGCTCGCGAAAATCGTCGCGTGGTCCCTCAGCAATCGCGCCGTCGTGCTCCTAGCCACGATCCTCGTCGCGCTGATTGGGGCACGCGCAGCGCTGCGGCTACCGATCGACGCCGTACCGGACGTGACCAACACCCAGGTACAGATCATCACCTCCGCGCCGGCGCTATCGCCCGTCGAGGTCGAGCAATACGTGTCGGTTCCGGTCGAGCGCGCGATGGCGGGCATCCCCCGGACCTCCGAAGTGCGCTCGATCTCCAAGTATGGCCTATCGGTGGTGACGGTCGTGTTCGAAGACGGAACCGACATCTACTTCGCGCGGCAGCTCGTCAACGAACGCATGCCCGAGGCCGCAGAGGCCGTTCCAGGCCAGTATGGGCGGCCCGAGATGGGTCCGACAAGCTCGGGCCTGGGCGAGATTTTCCAGTTCGTGGTGCGGAACGACCAGCTCACGCTGATGCAGCTCGAAGAGCTGCTGGACTGGCAAATCCGTCCCGTGCTGCGCGCCGTGCCCGGCGTGGTCGAGGTGAACAGCTTTGGCGGCGAGGACAGGCAATATCAGGTCGCCCTCGATCCGAAGCGGCTGCAGGCCTCTGGTGTCTCTGTTGCGCAGGTGATCGAAGCGCTCGAGCGTTCGAACGCAAACGCGGGGGGCGGCTACCTCGAGCACGCCCGCGAGCAGTTCGTGATCGGCACGGCGGGCCTGGTTCGTAGCCTCGAGGATCTGCGAAGTGTGGTGATTGGCGCGACCAGTCAGGGCATCCCCATAACCGTGGCGACGGTCGGCGACGTGCGGTTCGGGCCTCGCCTGCGACGGGGAGCGGCATCGAAGGACGGCAAGGGAGAGGTCGTCGTCGGTGTCGCCCTGATGCTGCTCGGCGAGAACTCGAGGACCGTCACGGACGGCGTCAAAGAGAAACTGCTCGCGCTCCAGCCGTCGCTACCGGCGGGGACGCGCATCGAGCCCTTTTACGACCGCTCTGCGCTCGTTTCGCGCACGATTCACACTGTCGCAAAGAACTTGTTCGAGGGCGCACTGCTCGTGATCGGCGTGTTGCTCTTGCTGCTGGGAGACATACGCGCCGGCCTGGTCGTGGCAGTCACCATCCCGCTCGCGCTTCTGATGGCGCTTACTGCCATGAATGCGCTCGGGCTCTCGGGAAACCTGATGAGTCTCGGCGCGATCGATTTCGGTCTAATCGTAGACGGGGCCGTGATCATCGTCGAGAACGCGGTCCGTCGAATGTCCGAGCGCCGCGAGGCAGACGGGAGAGAGCTCGATAGCGACACGCGTCAGGAGGTCGTCGAGACGGCAACCCTCGAAGTGCTGTCGGCGAGCGTCTTCGGCGTCGCGATCATCGCGATCGTATACGTGCCGATCCTCGCGCTCACGGGTATCGAAGGCAAGTTGTTCCGGCCGATGGCGACCACGGTGCTGCTCGCGCTTGGCGCTGCGTTTCTGCTCTCGCTCACATTGGTGCCCGTGCTCACGAGCTTCTTCGTGCGACCGAAAGCCGGGCGAGGTGAAACTTGGCTGCTGCGGGTAGCGGCCAAAGCGTATCGGCCAACGCTGAATCGGGCCATGCGAACGCGTTGGGCCACAATCGCGGCTGGCGTGGTGGCGCTGTCGAGCGCCGTTGCGCTCTTTTCGCGCGTCGGGGCCGAATTCGTCCCCGAGCTCGACGAAGGCGACGTGCTCGTCGAGGCACGGCGCTTACCTGGCGTAGCGCTGAGCGAATCCGTCGCCATGGATGCTCGGATGCAAAAGGCCATCCTCACGGTGCCGGAAGTGTCGCAGGTCGTGAGCAAGACCGGAGCCCCAGAGCTTGCCACCGATCCGATGGGTATCGAGCAAACCGACGTGTACATCGGGCTCAAGGATCGCAGCGCATGGCGTCGCGGTTTGACCAAGGAAGCCATTGGGCATGAAGTCTCGGAAGCGCTGGAGAGCGCCGTACCCGAAGTGGCGGGCGCGATCTCCCAACCCATTCAGATGAGGACCAACGAGCTCATCGCGGGGGTACGCTCCGACGTGGCCGCCCTAATCTACGGCGCCAATCTCGGGGAGCTCAGCAGTCTCGGCGACCGCATCGCGCGCGCGCTGAAGGCGGTGCCAGGCGCGGACGACGTGCGCGTCGAGCAGATCGCGGGCCTTCGCTATCTCACGATCGAGCCGGATCGCGCCAAGCTCGCGCGCTACGGCCTAACGGTCGCCGATGTGAACCAGATCACCGAAACGATCGCTGTCGGCCACCGCGTCGGCGACGTGCTCGAAGGCGAGCGGCGCTTCGGCATCGTCGTCAAGACGGATCACGGCTTCGACGGCGACTTGGCGCCCTTGCTCGCTCTCCCGCTTCGCTCCTTGAGCGGGCAAATCGTGCCGCTTGGAGATGTCGCGAAGCTCGGCTTTTCGACGGGCCCGGCCGAAATCAACCGCGACAGCCAATCGCGCCGAATCACCGTCGAGTTCAACGTGCGAGACCGAGATCTGCTATCGGTCGTCCGTGACGCGCAGGCCGCAGTTGATCGAAGCGTTCGGATCCCCAGCGGCTACCGAGTCGAATGGGGCGGCCAGTTCAATCACTACGAGGACGCTAAGGGCCGCCTCGCCATCGTCGTGCCGCTGGCGCTGCTCCTGATCGGGTTCTTGCTCTGGCTGGCATTCCGCTCGGCGCGGGCTGCAATGGTCATCTTTCTCAATGTGCCGTTCGCCGTCGTCGGAGGGATCGTCGCGCTCTGGCTGCGAGGCATTCCCTTCTCCATTTCAGCTGGAGTCGGTTTCATTGCGCTCTTCGGCGTGGCGGTTCTAAATGGGCTCGTGCTCGTCTCCTTCAGCCGTCATCTCGAGGAACGAGGCGCGTCGCCACTCGAAGCGATCCGTCGCGCCGCCGAAATGAGGCTGCGGCCCGTACTCATGACGGCTCTGGTCGCTGCGCTCGGCTTTCTGCCCATGGCGCTCTCGACCGCGCCCGGCAGCGAGGTTCAGCGTCCGCTCGCGACGGTCGTGATCGGCGGTTTGCTCTCAGCCACGCTGCTCACGCTGCTCCTCTTGCCGATCGCCTATGCATTCTTCGGAGAACAGGCTCGACCACGGCCCATCCTGACCTTGGACGGCAAAGGGACAACCGACGGCCAATGAGGCTTCGGACGACGGCCACGCTGGCCACGGGAGCGCTGCTCGCGGTGCGCGGGAGGCCGCCTCAAGGCGCGCGGACGTCGACGTCCGTTTGCTCCACGCTGCTCGCCCCGCGCGAGTCGGTCAGGACCAGCCAGAACCTCACCGTGTTTGGCGTGGCGTCGGCGGTCCAGGCGTTCTCCGCCGTCGTCTGCGTGTCGCTCTCGCTGCGACCCGAGGCGTCTACGGCGAAGTGTCCGGAGGTCGAGAGCCAGCGCACGCGTAAGGACTCTCGGCGCGCCGCGAGTGAGTGCGCGCCGACCGGGAGGTAGACGAAGTCTTCCGCGGCCTCAGGCTGCCAGCGCGCGCGCAGCGCCAACGTTTGTCCGGGGCGCGCGTGCTCGAAAGCGACCCAGACGCCGTCTTCGAATTTCTCGAGGGCTGCCAGCGCCGGGGCCGTGTTCGGCACGTATTCTTGCGCCAATTGGCGCGCTACATCGCTGGGGGCGTTGGGGAGTTCACACGTCACCCGCAGCAGATAGAACCAGCGCGCGCCGAGCGCGTCGACTCGGATCGGCTGGTAGTAGCCACCCGTGTCGTCGGGATCGGCAGCGCGCGACCCGCCAGATCGCGGATCGGGACCGAATCGTGCGCAGGCGTCGCTAGGCACGGTGGCTTGAACGGTCGCGCCGTTGCCAAGAATTGGCAGGCCTGCTTCCGCCCCGCACGCTGCTGCGATCGGTCGAGGATCACCAAGTGGAACGGGCGTCGTGCAAAACGACCACGCGAAAGGCCCCGCTGCCTCGGCACCCAGCGGAAGCGCGAGTTTTGCTTCCAACGTGACGGCGGTTCGCGGGCGCGCTTCCGCGGGGGTCGTGACAACGGCCGCGATTTGGGGCTCGGTCACGAGGGGCGCGCGGTCATCGAAGGCAGGCACGCACGCCATCAACAAGCCAGCGAGCGCGCCGTAGCCCGGCGCCCGGACCAGCCCCAGGCGACGCTCCCAAGGCGCGTGTTTCATCGTTCGAGCCTCACGCCCAAAATGGCCAATGGGGGAAGCCCTGTGACGAAGGCGCGAGAGCGGAAATCGGATGAGTAGACTACCTCTTCGGCATTTTGGCGCAGCGTCACATTGACAAGGTCCAGGTAGGCGATGACGGCGCTTCCGGCGCCGAGCGCGAAGCGCCGATCGACGCGTAGATCGAGCTCGAAAAAGGCTGGCAGGCGCCGCGTATTGACGGGGCCAAAGAGGGGCACAGGGGTGCCGTCCGACGCGTCGTGCAGCACGTCGATGATTGGAGTACGCGGGGTTCCGCTCGCGAAGCGCGCGCGTCCGGAAATGCGCCAGGCGCCGAACCCTCTTTGTAGCGCGGCGTTGAGTGCCATGGGCGAATCCCAGTCCGACAATCGGTAGCGCGCTGCGGAGGCATCGAGCCGCTCGCTCCTCGACAGGCTAACGCTAATGAAACCCTCGAGCGCATCCGCGTCGCGCCTGTCCGTTCGCAAGCGCACTGAGAGCTCGGTCCCAAACGAGCGCGCACGACCTTGGGCCAGCAGGGCTTGTGCAGCGCTCGGGAAGGGCTCGGGATTGCGGGTCGTCAGCGCGTCGACCGATCGATAGAAGGCGCGCAGCTCGCCACGCACGGCGCGTCCGAAGTCAACGCGCTCGCCAGCCACGAAGTGCCACGCAGATGCCGGTCCGAGCTCGGGGTTTCCGGCTACGGCGCCCAGATCCGCGACGTTCGGGAGCTGATGGTAGCGACCGAGCGCCGAGACGAGACTCGCGCGCTTCGAGAGGCGAAATTGCGCGGATAAGCGTGGCTCGAAGAGTGCCTCGATTGTGCTGACACCGACGTCGGGGACGCCTGCGCGCGTGGGCTGTCCTCGGCTGGCTTCCATGAGCGCGGTGTCGACGCGCACGGCGGGGACGATTGAGAGGCGCTCGAACTCGAGCTGCGCGGCCGCGTAGGGCGCCATCTCGAGTTCATTGGCGTGAAACGTATCGCTCGCGAGCACCCCGGCGGGCGCGCTCCCAAACGGCCAAGGATCACCTTCCCGGCGTGGGATGGCGAGCGAGCCGCTGCGGCTGACGTCTGCAGAGATCCCACTCCCATCCACACCCAGCTCGAGCGTCGACCCCTGTCCGAGCGGCATGCGCACCCCGGCGCGCAATCCGTAGCGCAATGCGCTCACAGCGATGGACGTCAGCGCCGCGCCCGCTCGCGAACGTTGCGTGGTCGTGTCCCAGCCCACGAAGGGCATCAGCTGCGTTTCGGCGCCGTCGACTAGGGAGCCTCGGTAGTTTGCCGAAGCACGGCCGAAGCGCAACGTGCGCTGTTCCGCGCGCACCCGAGCGGGGTCGCTCGAAGGAGTGCTGCTTTCGGAGGCGTCTGCGGAAGCTAGCAGAGTGCAGCGCAGGCTCGCTCCGTCGCGAAAGACGCGGGCGACTTCGCCCTCCGCGTCCCAATAGGCAGGCACCACGTAGAGTGAGCCGCGGAGCTTCGGATCGATGAGCGCGGGCAGCCAGCGATCGACGTAGCCTAAGCGCCCTGACGCTGACGCCGCACTCACGCCCTCGACCAGGGGAGCCGACACCCGCGCGCTCGAATCCAGGAGATCGGCGGACAGCACCAGGCGTCGCTCGAAGAAGTCCGGCGTTCGCGTCTCCACCTCGACGAGGCCTCCGACTCCGCGCCCGAAGCGCGCATCGTAGGCGCCGGGAGTGGCGTGCAGGCCTGCCACGAGTTCGCTTGGCACGACGGAGCGGATGCCGCTGCCGTGGTAAAGCGTGGGGACTTCGACGCCATCGATCAGGGTGCGAGTCTCGCTGGGCGCGGCGCCCCACGCGATGAGCTCGGAGCCAGGCCCACCGCGCCCGAAGCCGGGCAGGCTTTGAACGGCCTTAATCGCGTCGTCTTGTGTGCCTGCGCCGCGCCGCGCTTCGTCGCCCGTTAGGCGGGTTTCTGTCGTGGAATGGCGGGGCCGCAGGCCCTGCACCAGGACTTGCGTCGAGCTCTCCACGTTCGCCGTTCCGCCTGCGTCCTCGGGACGGGCTGGATCGGCAAACGCAGCCGTCGAAGCACACCAAGACCCGAGAGCCAGCGCTCGAGCCGTGCGTCGACTCAAGGCGCCACCGACACCTCGAGGGCGGTCACACCCGCGCCCGCGCCGTGCGAAAATCGGGTTGAAGCGGCGGTCGTTTCGCCGAAGGCCTGCGCCAGGCGCATGTCCTCGCTTCGGACTTCGACGCGGTAACGAGCGGCGCTCGCCGCACAAAGTGAAAATGTATCGACGCGGATCAGGTAGGTTCCGGGGGGCGCTACGCTCGCGAAGGTCACGTTCTCGTTGCGTCGACCGTCGATGATACAGCTCGCATTCGAGTCGAAGTCGAGGATGCCGCCGTTCTTCCAGTCGTCGGGCCCCGCCTGCGTGCCCACTGGCGGCTGCCAGGAGTTCACGTGATCGCGGTAGATCTCGCTGCCGCCGGGGGTCACGACGTGCAGATCCAGATCGCTCTCGGTGTCCCAAAACAACGAAATCACGAGCTTTCCGCTCGGAAGCGGATGGTCCGTCAGCGTGAATTCTACGGGTCGAACGGGGCCGAAGCGCGAATCAGCGTCGATCGCAGTGACCAGGAGTGTCTGCGGCCCGGAGGCGACTGAACTCGCGATCGACAACGGCGCGTCGAAGCTGGTCGTGTCCGGTGATTCGGGGAAGGGGAAGCCCGCAGCAATCAGCCAGTAGCCGCGATCGCCGTCGAGCATGACCGCGGCTGCCGTCGCGTTCGGGTCGAGCACACCGCTGAAGGATTTGTTCTGAAGGCCGCGATCCAGATAGCGTTGGCCGAGGTACAGGGCCTGCACGTTGGGGCCTTCGGTTGCCGCCGGAAGCGGCCCGCGCACGAACGCGCCGCCTTGAACCCGCAGCCCTGCGTCGAGTCCGAGGTCCAGGCGCTGCCCTTGCTCGCAGGCGCTCAAGAGCGCGACAAGGATCGCGGGGAGCCAGCGCGTTCGCGTCAAAAGCGCATCTCCGCGCGGAAGGTGAGCAGATCATTCCTCAGCCGATCGGGAGCGCCGCTCGCAGCGCGTCCGAGGGCGTTCCAATTGTGGTCGTATTCGAGCAGCAGGCGCGCGTGGTCGCTACGGGCGGCGGCCGCGACTGCGAGCGTCGAAAAGCTGGCATCCGACGGCACGACGAGCCCGCCTTGGGCGCGGCGCGCATCGGCGTCGGGGTTGTAGGAATCGTAGCGGAGGCTGAGCAAGGCGTGGCGGGTGAGCTCTTGTGAGACGCCGAGCGCAAAGCCGCGCTCTCGCAAGGGTCGACCGACTGCCACGGGGTCAGCGGGGACTAGCGCTCGGTCCAGGTTCTGAGCGCGCACGAGCTCGCCTCGGGCCGTGAGCGCGCCAAGTACGGGGAGCTTCACGCGCACGCGCAGATCGCCGCCTAGCGCCGAACGCGAGAAGCGCTGCGCTGGCGTGGCTGGGGTGCCCGGGATCACGCTGAGCTCGGAGACGTCGACCAATCCGTTTTCGTTGCTGTCGCTCCAGGCGAGAGTTTCCTTGGTGCCCGGCGTCCCCAAGTGGAGCCCCGTACCCGATAGCCCGGAGAACCCAGCATCTACGCGGACATTGTCGCCAAGTTTGCTGGCCACCCCGAGGCGCGCGACGAGGTCCTTAGAACGATTCAGGTCGAGCCCGGCGTAGCGCCCGGTGTCGAGCGGCTCTCCGTTCATGAGGGCCAGCGAGCCCTCGAGGAACTGGTAGACGGCGTCGACACCTGCGCCGAAATCGCGCCCCGCGCCAAAGCAAGCGCCACTCCAAGTGCTGCGCTCGAGCAGCGGTCGCAGCGCGCTTGGCTCACTGGTCTCGACGCCGAAGGGAATTCTCATCAGCCCGGCAGTGGCGAGCACGCCAACCAGCGACTCGCGTTCCTCCTCGCGGGCGGCATCCCCGGCGACGCCAGCGCCAAAGCTCTGGTCGGACGCGTTCGCCGGCCAACGCACCGACACGCTGGCGTCGAACGGACGCACGCTGAACCCGGCCACGCTGTTGGCGTCGAGCTCGATGCGCCCGCTCAGCGGTCCCTGCTTGGCTCGCGCGAACAGCCGCCCACGCCGCAACAAGATCCGGTCCTCGTTCAACGGCGCGCCCGTCGAGGGATCGATCTCATCGAGCGACGCTTGGCCGTGGACGCGCCAGTCGATCTGAACGAGTCCTCCGAGCGTCACGTCGAGACGATCCGCAGCCGTCGTCGCTGGGGGCACGCGGTCGGGTTCCGGCGCCACAGGTGGAACGCCGCTCACCGACGCGGCAGGCGTGGCGTCCGCTGGCGATGACTGCGCGGTGGCCGTGCCAGCGCCGCCGAGCAGCAGCGTAGCGGCGGCAGCCAGTCGGACCCAAGGGAGCGCAAGCACGACGTGTTGCTCCAAGACCACCCGTCACTCCGGGAGCGGGGGGAGCGTTGGGGACTTTTTGACCCGAACGGCGTCGGTGCAGGCATTGATGATCTCGAAGTGGGTCGTCGGGTGCAGGAAGCAATCGTAGGGAGCTGCGCTCGACGCACCGCCGTCGCCGGCGTTCCCCGCCGTGCTCGCGCTGCCCCCGTTGGCGGCTCGGCCCCCCGAGCTGCCGAGGTCGGGGTTGGTCTGAGCCGAATCGTTACTACACGCCGAAAGCGGGCCGAGAGTCGCAGTGAGCGTCAACAGAGCGGTCAGCGTGCGTTTCGCAAAGTTCTTCAGCATGGCATCACCGAGCCTCGCAGTATCCGCGCCGGCAGACGCCGACTTCGCAGCTGCCAGCGCTGGCGCAACTCGGACAGCGCGCCACCCAGTCCGGATCCGACGCGAGCTCCGGGTCCTGAATCGTTTCGAAGAAGCAGCCGCAGGGGGCCTCCGGCGTATAGAGGGAGAGATCGCCGCCGTCGAAGTCGCGCTTCACGCGCATCGCGCAGTCGGGCACGAGCCCGTTCTTGGCGAGGATCTCCATCGCGTCCAGGTCGAACGCAGGGGAAACCCCAGCCTGGCTTACCAGTCGCGTGGGCAGGCGTGCGCTGACGAGATCGATGATGCGCGCGACATCGGCATTGAGGGGCGCGCCGTTGCCGTCGATCGCGCTCAGATACTGCGTGTAAGCCCAAGGCACGTAGTGCCCGTCGCGCACGTTGCGCTTATCGCGTCGGGCGGGCGTCGAATCTGGGTAGTACCCGTAGCGCTGGTCGCGCGCTCGATACGCGAGCATGTCGAGCCGATCGCGCGCGCGATCGTAGAGATCGACACCCAAGAGCCCGATGCTGGCGTCGCGCGTACTTGGCGGCGCGTTAGCCACGCCGCTGATGACGACGCTCGAGCGGTCTTGCTGTCCGCTCAAGCGATAGCCAACCCACGAGGAGGCGGGCAGCAGGGTGGGGGCGACGTTCGAGGCGAGCGTCAACAGCGTGCTGGTCGTTGCCTGCCGAATGTACACAGTCGGCGTACCGCTCATCGGGTTCGCGTCGAGCGTCCATGGAACGACGTTGTTTTGCGGGCCCTGCCCAGAAAACACGTAGTACGCCTCTTCGCGTGTGATGCCGCCGAGCGCGCCGTCGAGCGAGCCTTCGGGCACCACGAAGCCATAGGCCTGCACCGGACCCTGGAAGATGGCGACCGTGTCGGGTTGCTCCGCCTGCACGCTCTCGGAACAGCTCGACACGAAGGTTGCTGCGATGCCGAGGTCGATCGGAGACCCCGCCGCGCCGTTGTTGCATTGATGGGGCGTGCCGTCCCAGGAAGGCACCTCGCTGACGCTCGGCACGTAGCGCATCGCCTCTAGGGCTGGGTTTCCCTTGAAGACGTTCTCGGACAGCGTGCACGAGCTACGCGGCAGGTAGATCAACGTCAAAGGTTCTTCGGCGTCGCGCAGCGCGCGCGCCAAATCACCGAGCATCGTCATCTGCGTATCGCCAGCCTCGATGAAGAGCTTCGGCTCGGGCAGGTCGACGCAATCGACGTCCGGCTCGGGGAGTGTCTGCGCGAGCGCTATGCGCGCGAAAGCCGGGACCACGAGTGCGACGCCTGCAAACGCCCCCAAGGCGCGCTTCCCGCGGAGCCCGCAGCGGAGGAAGCTATTGGTAACTTTAAGGATCATGCTGGCTCCAAGACGGTGTCTGTCGCGGACCGTGTTTCGCTTGCGTGTCAGAAACTCGCCTTTGAGCGATCGCTGGGTCAAAAGGACACGACACGAGGCGCTTTCCCATGTATCCTGGCAAGACTCAATAGGTAACTATAGGTAACATTCTGGTCAGCCTGGGGCCGCAGCAAGGCGCCCCGTGCTTTCGGCCGCCCACGCCCGGTTGTACGCAGCCGTGCTCGCTCCGCATGACTCTGCTCACCACCAAACAGGCCGCCGAATTACTGAGCGTGCATCCGAAGCACATCTATCGGCTGCTGAAGCAGGGCTTGCCTGCGGCGCGCGTGGGCAGCGAGTGGCGCTTCTAGCGTGACGCGGTCTTGCGCTGGAGTCGCGGCAACGAGCGCCAAGCCTCCGCGCCCAGCGCGGCTCCCAGCGCGGACACACTGCCGCCGCCGCTCATCGCGGCCAACGGCGATGTCCTGATCGATGAGCTACTCGGCCTGCTGCAGTCCGCCGATCAACCGTTGATGGGCTTCCTGCTCGCCGATCATGCCAGCGGCGCCGGCTATTTGCGGGATGATCGCGTCTTGTTTGCGGGCACGCATGAAGGGGTCGCGCTCGCTGCGGCTGCGCCGACCAAATACGTGCGCCTGCACCTGGCTACGCGCGAGGTTGGGCTGGCCACGCGCGCTCCCGAGCCCCTGGGTCCCCTCTCCACGCTCTGCCAGAAGCGCCTCGCACTCAGGCCGCGCACAGCGGGTGTCCGCGCGAAGCTCGATCAGGCCCTGATGCGCGAAGGCATCCCGCACGAAGAAGCCTATCGCCACGCACAAGAGCACGCCTCGCACCGAGACGCCGTGCTCGCAGTGGCGGCGGGGCGAGCCGATGTGGCGCTGACCACGCACGCCTGGGCCAAACTCGCCCAATTGGCGTTTTTTGCGCTGGATTCGGAGGCCTACGCCTTGCTCGTACGCGCGGAGCGCCTTGGCGACCCGCGTGTCGTGCGGGCCTGCGAGGTCGCCCAGAGCGGGCTCTTTCGTCGCACCTTGCAGGAGCGCCATGGCTACGGGGTCGCGCGCACCGGGGAGCTCAGGTTTCTTTGAGTCGGTTGGCTCTGCGACTGCGTTAGGAGACAGCGGATGAATCGCCGATTGATGTGGTGTTGGTCGAGTTGCCTGCTGTTGCTCGCGACGCCAACGCGCGCGTCCGAGGTGAGCGTTGCGGTCGCGTCGAATTTCGCGGGCCCAATGCAGATCATCGCCGACGCTTTCGCGAAGAAGACGGGCCACCACGTGACGATGGTGACGGGGGCCACCGGCAAACTCTACGCGCAGATCAAGAACGGCGCTCCGTTCGAAGTGCTGCTCGCCGCGGACGACACCACCCCGGCCAAGCTCGAAGCCGAAGGCCTGGGCGTAGCTGGCACACGCTTCAGCTACGCCTTTGGCAAGCTCGCGTTGTACAGCTCGAAAGCGGGCTACGTCGATACGGCCGGCGCGATTCTCGGCCAAGGAGGCTTTCAGCACCTCGCCATTGCGAATCCAAAGCTCGCGCCCTACGGCGCCGCCGCGATTTCAGTCTTGCGTGAGCTTCACCTGTTGGAGATGCTGCGCCCCAAATTCGTCCAAGGCGAGAACATCGCTCAGACACTGGAGTTCGTGGTGACTGGGAACGCGGAGCTCGGCTTCGTCGCGCTGTCCCAAATCCTTGTGTCCGGCAAGGCGCGCGAAGGCTCCTACTGGCTCGTCCCCGAACAGCTCTATCCAGCGCTTCGTCAGGACGCCGTGCTGCTCAAGAAGGGGGAAAAGAATGCGGCGGCCCGAGCTCTCGCTACGTACCTGCGCACGGAGAGCGCTCGGCGCGTGATTGAGCGCCATGGCTACGGGCTTCCCCCCGCGCCCTCCGGCGAGCATAGTGAAGCCCCCCCGCATGCGAGCAAGTGATACGCGATGCTGAGCGCGGCTGACGCCTCTGCCGTCCGCCTCACGTTGGAGCTCGCCTCCCTGACGACGGCGCTCTTACTCTTGCTCGGCACGCCGATCGCGTGGTGGCTCGCACGCACGACGTCGCGCTGGAAGGGTCCGATTGCGGCGGGCGTTGCGCTGCCCTTGGTGTTGCCGCCCACGGTGCTCGGCTTCTACCTTCTGTTGCTTTGTGGGCCGAACGGCGCCATCGGTCGGCTCAGCGCGGCGCTCGGCTTGGGGACGCTGCCGTTCACGTTTGGCGGGCTCGTGGTCGGCTCCACCCTCTATTCGCTGCCCTTCGTCGTGCAGCCGCTGCAAAATAGCTTCGAGGCCATTGGTGCACGCCCGCTCGAGGTCGCGGCGACGCTCGGCGCGGGGCCCTGGGATCGGTTCTTTACAGTGGCCGTTCCGCTGGCGCGTAAGGGCTTCATCACGGCCGCCATTCTCGGCTTCGCGCACACGGTCGGCGAGTTCGGCGTGGTCTTGATGATCGGTGGCGGCATCCCGAACAAGACCCGCGTGCTCTCGGTTGCGATCTACGAGCACGTCGAGGCGCTGGAATACTCGGACGCGCAGTTCTTGGCGGCCGGTCTGGTCGCCTTTTCATTCTTGGTTCTCCTCGCGCTCTATTCCCTCCGTGCCGACTCTCGCCCCTCCTGATTCGCACGGCATCGTGTGCGCGCTCTCGGTCGAGCGCTCCGGCTTTCGCCTGGACGTCGAGCTCCAAATCCGAGGCCAAGGCATCACCGCGCTGTTCGGCGCTTCGGGCGCGGGAAAGACCAGCCTCCTCCGGCTGATTGCCGGTCTCGAGCGAGGCCGGGGCAGCCTCTACGTGCTCGGGGAGTGTTGGCAAGACGACGCCAAGCGCATCTTCGTTCCGGTGCACCGACGCGCGCTCGGCTATGTCTTTCAAGAGGCAAGCCTATTCCCGCACCTGTCCGTGCGCGAAAACCTCGGCTATGCGCAAAAGCGCAGGCATTCAGAGCCAGCGTCCGTGCCGTTCGAGGGCGTGGTCGACTTGCTCGGTATCGCGCCGCTGCTTGCGCGGATGCCCGCTAACTTATCCGGTGGCGAGCGCCAGCGCGCGGCGATCGCGCGGGCGCTGCTGGCGACCCCGCGCCTGCTGCTGATGGACGAACCGCTCGCGGCGCTCGATGCCGCGCGCAAAGCAGATGTGCTCCCGTATCTCGAGCGCTTGCGCGCCGAGCTTTCGATTCCGATCCTCTACGTGAGCCATGCCCTAGACGAGGTCGCGCGGCTCGCGGATAACCTCGTGCTACTGCAGCACGGAAGCGTCGTTGCCGCAGGCCCGCTCGGGGACTTGCTGAGCCGACTCGACTTGCCGCTCGCGGTCGGGGAACAAGCGGGGGTCGTGATTGAAGCCCGCGTCGCCGTGCACGACGCCCAGCACGCGCTGACTCGCCTCGATTTCGGCGACAGCTCACTGTGGGTGAGCGCTCTGAATCAGCCAATCGGCGCGCGTTCGCGGGCGCGCGTGTTGGCCCGAGACGTCAGCCTTGCCTTGAGCCCACCCGGACCCTCGAGCATCCTCAACGTGCTCTCGGCTCGCATTACCGAACTCCGGGACCAGGGCCCAGACCGCGTCAATGTTCGCCTACTCGTGGGTTCCGGGGAGGCTCCGCTGCTCGCTCGGGTGACACGCCGATCGCGTGACGAGCTCGGCTTGCGCCCAGGGCTAACGGTCTATGCGCTCGTGAAGAGTGTCAGCGTTACGGCCTGAGTCCTCGCCGAGCTCTCCGGCGCCGCCAACCCGTCGCGCGATGGCTCGTGCGCGCAACCGCGCTACCGAGTTTCCACACCACCCGTCCGAAGCTGGCTGGAGTCCCTTCCTCGACGCCGTGGCAGCGATTAGCCTGTGCGTTGGGAGCGGCCATGAATCTCGAGAACGACGAAGCGACGCGCGCCTGGAACACGGTTCTGTTCGATAAGTTCGTGCGCTTTCAATACCTGCTCACGACGGGCCTTGCACGCCACAGCGAACTGATGCTCGCGCGGCGACCGCCGCCGCCCGGCGCGCGCGTGCTCGACATCGGCTGTGGCTTCGGCGACACCACCCAGCTGCTCGCGCAAGCGGTTGGCCGGGGCGGCGAAGCCGTGGGAGTCGACGTCGCACAAAACTTCGTCGACGCCGCCAGCCGCGAAGCGGAAAAAGCCGGGGCATCGCGGGCACGTTTCTTTCGCGCCGACGTGCAGGTCGACGACCTCCGCGGGCCTTACGCCGCTGCCTATGCGCGCTTCGGCACGATGTTCTTTGCTTCCCCCGTGGCCGCGTTACGGAACGTGAAGCGCGCGCTCGTTCCTGGTGGAAACCTGGCGATTGTGGTGTGGCGCAAACGTGAGGACAACGCGTGGCTTTATGCCGCGGAGCAGCGTGTCCGCGCGCTACTGCCCGAAATCCCAGCGAGTGACGAGCCGACCTGCGGTCCCGGGCCATTCTCGATGAGTGGCGCCGACCTGCTGAGCGACCAGCTCCTCGCTGCAGGGTTTCACGAAATTGCGTTCGAACGCCATGACGTCGAGATCTGCATTGGCCGCAGCCTCGAAGAAGCCATCGATTTTTCGATGGCGCTCGGGCCAGCGGGGGAGTTGATTCGCTTGGCCGGCGCGGTCGGCCTCGAACAAGCATCATCGATCAGCGCCGCGCTGAGAGACGCACTCGCGATCTACGAGGGGCCGAAAGGCGTCTTCGCGCCCTCGAGCACCTGGCTCATCAGCGCACGGAGCTGAGAGCGCGAGCGCGTCGCGCTCCGCAGAAGAGCCATTCGAGACCTCGCCGATTGCCTCGATCGCTCATGGGTCCGCGAGAGATCGCCAACGACGAGTCTAAGGGCGACTAGAAACGCCGCCCGTCTTCCACTCCGCCGTCACCGTGCCCGTCACTCGACCCACGGCAAACACATCGCGCGCGGCGCGCCCATCGTCATCGACGTCGGGCACGTAGCCGCGATCCGCGTCGAAGCGCGTGCTTCCACCGGCTTGTACCAAGAGCTCGAAGGCGGGCGCCTCGGGAGCATCGAAGAGCACCGCGTCGACCGCGTGGTCCTGCTCTGCGCCAGCGCTCGCGAGCCTCAAGCCCTTCACGTGCGCGCGCCCGGTCGCCGCCATCACCACTGCGGCGTCGAGCACGCGGAGGGCGAGTTTGTCCCCCAGCAGTTCTGCCGCGGCCTCGGCGAATGCCCCTTCGCCGACGACGGCGACGTGGTCGCCCGGCGAGATCCCCGCACGTAACAGAGCGAGTCCCGCGCGCGCGCTGTATAAGCCTGGCAGATCGTTGTTCGCGAAGCGCGGCACTCGAGCGTGCCCGCCCATCGCGATCACGAGTCGGCGCGGAGTGACGAGGCTTGCGCCGCGCTCGGAGATCAGCAGGACTTCGAGCGGCGCGTCGTCGGTTTCCCGATACGCGCCCGCCGCACAGGTCGCCGAGCGAAGCTCCGCCCCCATGGCCGCGGCGTGTTCGATGAGCAGCGTGGCCGCAGCCGGGTCGAGCAGCGCGAGCGCGCCCCCGAATGCAGCCTGTTCCTCCACCAGCAACGCCGCATCGCCGAACTTGGCGGCCGCCGTCAGCCCAGCGCGTCCGCCGCCGATGACCAACACCTCGACCTGTTCCCGCGATCCTGGGAGAGGCTCTGCAGGCGCATCGGGGAGCCGCCCCAGGCCAGCAATGCGTCGCGCCGCACCTTGCACCAGCGTCGAGACCCCACGCACGCCCGCGAGCAAGCGATGGTGATCGATGCCGTGTGGGAACAGAAAATCGGTCACGCTCAGCAAATCGACCTCGCGCGAACCGAGCACATTCTGGGTCTCGACGGTCTCGCCACCGCGCACGCGGTGCTGGCAGCCCATCACGTTCGGCACGCCATCGACGCGCAGCAGGCAACCGTCGCAGGCGGCATGCAAACAATAGGGGCCGCGTGGACGGTGCAGCTTCGGACTGCGCGAAAGCGTATCGCGCCCGGCAGCGATCAAGCTAAAGGCGAGGGGCTCGCCGGCCTCGGCCTCCAACAAGTCGCCATCGTGCAGCAGCTCCACCCGCTGTTTGATCGAACGTAGCCGTCGCGTCACGCCGCCTAGCGTGCCAGAGCGCTCCCGGTCGCGTCCACTTGCTAGCGTTCTATGCCGCCAAAGTGAGCGCAGCGCACGCCAGCGACAGCCACGTGCGCCGTCGTTCCAAAGGGCTCGGGAAGTGGCTGGGGCTGCGCGGGAACGGGCGCGCCGGGCGGCGTGGACGGCCTTGGGTCACGCAGCAAGCGCGGCTCGGCTCTGCAGCCGCGCAAGCCTCGCGCTGTTTGGTGACGGCGGCGCGGCGGTCTTCGCGATGTGGGTTCGGGCTTGTCAGAGGGCGCGGTTCGGGCGAAGACTGGCGCGCGTTGCGGCATCGCTCACTCACCACCCAGTCGGCGCGGCCCCGCGCGAAGCGTCTGTTTCTGGCGGCTGGCTGGCAGCTCGCATTCTTCTGGATTTTGAGCGCTTCCGTCGCGCGCGCGGCGGATTCGTTCGATATGGAGGCTGAGCTCCCCGCGGGCTGCGGTTCGGCGGCGGAGTTTCAGCGCGAGGTGTTGCAGCGCCTCGGCGCGGGTGTCACTGCGCCACGCACGACGTTGCGTATCGCTCCCGAAGGCGCGGGCTATCGCCTCGACATGCGTGTCGGCAGCGAGCACCGACAATTCGTCGATGCCGACTGTCTCGCGCTGTTTCGCGCCGCGATCGTCGTGACGTCCGCCATCACTTTGTCCGAAAATGGCGAGCGCGCCGTGCGCGCTCCGTCTCCGCCCCCGGTGCCGGGTGAGCCGGGTGAGCCGCGTGAGGGACGCGAGCCTCGCGAAGTCGGCCCTGCGGGTCGCGAAGGAACGGCAGGTCGCGAGCGAACTGCGCGTCATGACGGAACGGCGCTCGAGTTCGACGTCGGGCTCGGCGCAGGGCTCGACTTTGGGCTTGAGCCACAAGCGGCTCCCGCGTTCGAGTTGTTGGGCAAAGCGAGTCTTCGTCGTGTCGGCGTCGCCGCCACCCTGCGCTACCTCGCACCCCGCTCACAACGCGACGCGAGCGGGCGCGGCGTGACGGTTCAGGCTGTTGGCGCGCAGCTGTTGGGGGTGTATCGAGCGCCGGGCGCGTTGGAGTTCGGCCTCGGCGCGGCGGCCTATCAACTGTTCGGCACCGGCCTCGGTTCGGGCGCGCGGGATGGCTCGGCCTGGGCCTGGGGGCCGGCGCTGTCGCTCGGTTTCCTGCCGGTGCGAACCCGGTGGTTTTGGTTTGGGCTCGCTGGAGAGCTGCGCTGGAATCTCGTGCGTCCGCGCTTCGAGTTTTTGAACTACGGTGAAATATTCTCCGCCTCGGCGCTTTCCGGCGGAATTTTTCTTCAGATCGGGCCGCGCTTTCCCTGACGGATCCGCGCGTGAGGCGGGATGAACTCACGAATGTCCCCCGAGCCCGCAGAACTATCGGATTGCGTCCCTGGGCCAGCGCCCGGCGCGAGCGAGGTGGCGGCGAGTCAGCCCGAGCGGGACATCACTCAGGTCTACGAGACGCACTTCCGTTACGTGTGGCGCTGCCTGCGTAGTCTCGGCGTGAGGAGTGAGCATCTGGATGATGCGCTGCAAGACGTGTTCATCGTCGTGCAGCGACGGCTCGCGGAGTTCGACGGCAAGGCACAGCTCTCGACTTGGCTCTATGCGATTGCGCTGCGCATCGCGCGCAAATACCGCGTGCGCGCGCGCCTCACGACCGAGCTTCGGCTTGCGCGTCGATGCGCTCGGTCGTGAGGCGCGCGCGGGGGACCAGGAGGCAACGCTGCAAGTGAATGAGCGCTTACAACTGTCGCGCGACGCGCTCGCCGCCCTCGACGACGACAAGCGCGAGATTTTCGTGTTGTCGCAGGTGGAGCATATGTCGGCCCCCGAGATCGCCAGCATCACCGGGCTGCCGCTGAACA
>JAEUAF010000381.1 GCA_019695485.1 Sorangium sp. | reverse complement strand
GGTCGCCGTGTCTCGCGACGATGCTTCGAGCGCGAGCACGGCGAAAGCCGCGCTCGTGGGCCCAAGCGGGCAAGCCGCGCTCGGCGCCGGCGTAGTGCACGCGCTCGGCGCGGTGCTCGATGCGATGGCCCGCGTCCGAGCGACCCCGCACGCGGACTCAACGGCGCGCGTCGACGAGTTTTTGGGATCCATTTCCGGGCTCGACAAGGCGCTCTCGACCGCGAACCTGCCCTATTTCGTCGACGCCGAGATGCACCTGGGCGGGCCGCGCCCGACGCCGTTGTTATTGAGCTTCTACGTACAGCGCGAGGCCCGCGCGCGGGCGGGGTCGCAGTTGGTCCGCGTCGTAGAGCTATGGCGACTCGATACGCTGAACGTGGCCGAGCACCTGCTCGGCTACACGCGCCCCAGCACCCCGGCCGCGATCGTCTTACTCGACCAAATCGAGTCCGACTTGGTACGCTTCACGCTGCCCGCCGCGGCCTCCACCGGCCGCGTCGAGCTCGTGGACGATCTCACGCGCAGCAAGCCCGAGCCTTGGGTAACTGAGCTGGAGGCCGCGGGGTCCCGCGCGATTGCAGGGTATTACCGAGCGCTCGAACCTTCGCTGTCAGCCGACGCGGCGCGCATCGGTGGCTTGCTCGGGCGTCGCCGTGAGCTCGTCCGCAAATGGGAGGCCGGGTTGCGCGGGCAGGGACTCGAGCTGCGCTTGCCCACGCGCCTATTCCCGGACGTCAACTACACCGCCGAACTCGGGCTCAGGGTCCCGCGCGCCGAACGCGAGGAGTGGGACGACATCCTCGAACAACTGCGAGACCGAATCTCGAGCTTCGACGCCCTGCGCGACCGCTTCGCGAAGAGCGTGGCGCGTCACGAAGTGCAACACCGCCTCGACTACGCCCGCGGCATCATTCCGGTTCCGGAATTCCTGTGTGGCGTGCTCGGCCTCGAGAATCCGCTGGATGCGCCGCAGGGCTCGCTCGCCGCGCGCGCGCGCGACGAAGCCTCCGCGTATCTCGCGCAAATTTCGCGAGCCGAGGATGCGCCCTGGGTCGATCTGGTGATTTTGTCGCACTTCGTCGTCGATCGCGACGCGGGCGCCTCGCCGTACCGCTACGCCGCGCTCGAAGTGTACGCGGCGCTCGCGAAAGCCCTGGGGCTCGACGTGCAGGAAGCCTTCGCGCGCGGCGTGACCCGCGAAGCCTTCGCGCGCCTTGCGATTCGCGTCTGGACCCTTCCGGCGACCGCCGTCAACAACGCCGCGGCCACGGCCTATCAGACTGAGTTCGGCAGCGCGCTGGATCGCGTCGAGCTGGTTCTGGACCAGCAGAATCGCCGGTTTCGTCCAGAGAACTGAACACGGCTGGTGCCCGGCTGCGCCCTGGGCGAGCCGCGTCCGGCGGCGCGCTGGCGAAGCGGCCTGCGCAGGGATCGCTCAACGCACGACCTGGCACGTAGCGCCATCGACTTTGCGAGCGAACTCCGGGTGCCCCTTGACGTCGAGGTCCCAGGCCATTTTCGCGTTCGAGTCACCGCGATAATAGACGCGCACCGCTGCGTTGTCTGGTACGCCGCTCGCGACCGCTGCGGCCCACGCGCGTGAAAACGGACAGCTGGGCTCGACCCAAGGCGGCTTGTTGTGGCTCGCAACCCCGCTCCTGCGCAGTTCGAGCATGCCTTTGGAGACGCGTACGTCCCACTCGTCGTCGGCCACGTCCTGCC
Source organism: Sorangium sp. (assembly GCA_019695485.1). Taxonomy (GTDB): domain Bacteria; phylum Myxococcota_A; class Polyangia; order Polyangiales; family Polyangiaceae; genus PMG-095. The sequence goes on along the minus strand of JAEUAF010000381.1, from coordinate 6,103 downwards.
CGGGAGGTTTGCTTTTGTCCACGCTGCGGCAACCCCACTCCAAGAGGGCGCCGTTGCCTGTCGCATCGAACACGCCCCCGTGCAATTGCTCCCCGATATAGCCGTAGGTGAGCTCGCAGTTACTTGCCCGTTTTCTGACCTCCACGCTGGCCTGCTGGATGAGCGCGGCTGGGTCGACCGCCGCGAGATCACTCGCCTGAATAGGCACGTCATCAGGATTCGTCGACGCCCGCTCAGCTATCGCAGCGGGGACACCAAGCGCGCGAACGACCGCTGACGGGCTGACGGTGGATGAGCCTCCCGACAAGCCGCGCTGCGCAGCCATCAAGCCGCTTACCCCGAGTGAACCGAGCAACGCGACTCCGGCCCAAAGATAAACCTGCGCGCTAGCATTCTTCCCCGCGGATCCGGCGCGGGCGCCGGGCAGAGGCTGTGGCGCGGTTGCGTGGCGCGCGAGCTCCGAAACGGTCCCACAATACTGACATTGCACGCGCGTGGCTTGCGGAGCTGGCTGCAACTCCCCCCCGCAGCGCGCACAGGTCGGAACGGTCGCCTTCAACATACGGCCTTCACGCTACTACTACGGCCCGAAAATGCACGTCGACAGGACGGCCGGGCGCAGCTTGTCGCAGGGGAGCGAACGTCGGCGTGGCTCAGCGCGCCGTGCGTCCGGCTGCGCGCTCACGCAAGAGGTCCCACACGGCGGCCACGCGCGGCACGCCACGCAACGCACGCTGGGTCACCAAGAAGAGCTCGTCCGTGGGCCAGCTCGCGGCCGCGGCGCGCAGACTCGGCGCGAGCCTCACTGGCACGAGGCCGTAGTGTGCGGCGCTGGGTTCGGGCACTAATGTGACGCCAACCCCGGCGCTGGCGGCCGCGATCTGCACCATCAAGCTGTCTGAGCGCAATACCGGCTCGACCTTGGCGTGGGCCTCGAGCCATTTGGCTGCGCCGACCATGGATAGCCGCGCGCCCCAACTGACCCACGGTGCGTCGTCCCAGGCGCGCAGTGTGCCCAGACCTTGCGCCAGCTCCACCGCGGCCACCAGCACCCAACGCACGCTCGTGAGCCGCGTCACCACCAGATCGCCCTGCGCCGGACGCACGGTGCGCAGCGCGAGATCGGCTTCGCGTCGAGTCAAATCGATCACGGCTTCACCGGGCGCGATCTCGACGCGCAGCGCAGGGTGGCGCGTGAACAGCTCACGCAGCAAGGGTGTCACCACCACGTTAGCCACGTCCGGCGGACACGCGATGCGCACCAAGCCGGAGACCTCGCGTTCCAGTCCGTCCGCGGCTCGAGCAAAGCGCAGCATTGCCTCCTCCGTCTCTTCCGCGACGGGTCGCAGATCTTCGGCCGCCTTGGTGGCAGAGAGCCCCTCGTGATTGCGGTCGAACAGCGTGGTCGCGAGGGCTTCCTCCAGCGCGTTCAGTCGGCGCGACACGGTGGACGAGTCGACGCCCAGGGTGCGACCGGCCTCACCGACCGTGCGCGCCCGGCAAAGGGCAAGAAACAAGCGCACATCGTCCCAGCGCAGCGCTTCTTTGGGGGCCTTCTTACGTTGCATTAGTGCAACGCTACACTGATTTATTGTCGATAGCGATGCGTAGATGCAACGTGCAGACTGGCCTTCATGATCCACTTCATCACGCTGCTCGCAGCACTCGGCTGTGGGCTAATCTCCGGTGTTTTCTTCGGATTCTCGAGCTTCGTGATGCCCGCGTTGGCGCGCCTTCGCCCCGCTCACGGGGTGCGGGCAATGCAATCGATCAACGTCGTGGTGCTAAACCGCTGGTTCCTGGGGGTCCTGCTCGGCACTGCGCTCGTGTGCGCGGGGCTTTCGCTGAACGCGATCGGGAACTGGTCAGCGCCGGGCGCCTGGGCGCGATTCACGGGCTCGTGCTTGTACCTCGCCGGCCCGATCTTGGTGACCAAGTGGTACCATGTGCCGCGAAACACGGCCTTGGCGCGCCTGCCCCCGGAGAGCGCGGAGACCGAGCGCTTCTGGGCGGATTATGTTGCCGGGTGGAGCCTTTGGAATCACGTGCGCGGGGCGGCGGCGTTCGCTGCGGCGGCGCTCCTGACCTTGGCGTTGCTGACGTTGAGTGGCTGCACTCGTCCGTTGAGTCCGATCCCGCCACCGGGCTCCAGCACAGCGGTGGAGCGCTTGTCCGAGCTTGGCATCTTCGAGGGCGAATTGGTGAAGCAGGTGCCGCGCTCGGGCTTCGTTGCGTACGATGTCAACGCTTCGCTCTACTCCGACGGCGCACGCAAGCGCCGCTTCGTCTACGTGCCGCCGGGGTTCGGGATCCAGACGAGTCGCGACCGCTGGCAATTGCCGGTAGGCAGCTACCTAGTGAAAACCTTCTCGTTTCCGCGCGATCTGCGTAACCCAGCGATGGGTGAGCGGCTGGTCGAGACGCGCTTCTTGCTGCGAACCGAGGAGGGGTTCAGAGCGTCGACCTACGTCTGGAACGAGGAGCAGACCGACGCCCGTGCGTCGCAAGGTGATCTCGACGTACCTGTCAGCTGGATCGACCTCCGCGGTGTGCGGCAAAATCAAATGTTCCACGTTCCGAGCTCGTCGCAGTGCGCTGCCTGCCACGAAGGTCGCGCGCTCGGATTTAGCTCGCGACAGCTCGATTACACTGCCGAGTACAGCGACGGCACGCACGACCAGATTGCGCACTTTGCCAAGCTCGGGCTGATCGACGGGCCTCCGCCGGCGCATTGGGTGCTCTCCGATCCGCGCGGCGATGCGCCGCTCGCCGCTCGTGCGCGCAGCTACTTGGATGCGAACTGCAGTCACTGCCATGGGGCCGGAGGCAGCGCCGAAGGCACCGGCCTATTCTGGGACCTCGAGCACACCACCGCTCAGGAGCTGCCGAGCTGCCGCTCGACCCGTGCCATTGACGGTCGGGATCGCGTCCTCGTGCCGGGACACCCGGAACAGTCCGAATTCTTGGCCCGCATGCGCGCCGAAGACCCCAGTGTCCACATGCCTCGCGGCCCGGCCATGGTGGCGGATCAGGCCGGGATCGCGCTGCTTTCGGCTTGGGTTGCGTCCCTGCGCGCGCAAAGCTGCGAGCGCTGAGGTCGGACTGGCGCGCTCGGCAGCTTTTGGGGGCCCCGGCCAAGCACTCGCAGGGAGCGCGACGAAGGCGTCAGCGCGTTGACAGTGCCTTGCGCCGGCCGAGCTCCAGGGCGTCGCGCTGCGATCCCGTACCGAGGATTTGCAGTCATCGCCGAGATGCGCTTTCCTGAATACTCCCGAAGCACCTCCGCAGAAGGACGGACGCGATGATCCCTCCCAAGACGAGTCCCATTTGGACGAATCTGGTCAATGGAACTACCGACTACAAATTCGCGAACGCGGCGACGAGCATGATGATCTTCAACATGCGAACTCAGTTCAAGAAAGACCCCTCCCGCTTGCCAGCCATCGCCGATGAAGTGCACAAGTTCTTCGTCAAGTACGAAAGAATCCTGGCTGACGATGTGAAACGCGTGCTCGGCTGAGGAGGCACCATGTTCGCGACCATCCATGACGTCAGAGCGCTGATCGCGAGTCATCAAACGCTCATTGTCGCGGGCGAGGAAGAGCTGCTCCGCTCGCTGCCCCGCGGGAATTGGATCGGCGGCACCATTCCGTACTTCATGACCGCGGACGGAGGGAAGACCTCGCGCGACGGTATCTTCGTCGAGACGATTCCGGCCTTCGCTCGGGCGCGCCGGGCCATCGTCTACGACCAAAAGACCATTCCGAATATCGGTCGAGACGCGGACGAGAACGGCTATACGGTCCTCATCCTGCCCGCCTTCAGTGCGATTCATCAGCAGTACGCGCTCGAGGCTCCGCAATACGAGAGTCTGTTTCTCAAAGTCATCGCGGGCTGGATCTCCGGCATTCATTTGGATGACCTGGGGCGCTGCAGTCCTCAGATCTTCGACGGCGCAAGTGGGCAGGTATTTGGCGACCGCGGCGTCGCGCTGCACGTCGAGCTTCCCGCCTCGCATCGCGCGCAGATTGGTATCGTCAACATCTTCGAGCCCGGCGACGGCGACGAAATCAAGTTCCCGCAGTCGGGCTTCGAGGCCACGAGCTGTACGATCAACGGTGAACCTCGAAACTTCCACGATTACTTCGTGGCGAGCCGCCTCGAGGTGCGTCTCCCTTTGGTCGCCGATTTTTGCGGCGCCCTGATCAACGTGAGTATTCAGGGGTTGGATGCGAAAGCCTCGAAGGTGAAGTTCTATGCGCCGGTGTTCGAGGGCGTCTCCTACCGCTTCGCGAAGCCGGTTGGGAACTACGCACAGCGCTTCGCCGAACAAATCCCGACGGGAATCAAATCGCCCGTCTTCACGTGCAACTGCGTCTTGAACTACCTGTACGGGGAGCTCGAGCAGCGTCGTACCGGCAATCTGCAGGGCCCCATGACCTTTGGGGAGATCGCGTATCAGCTGCTAAACCAGACGCTGGTGCACGTGACCGTGTCGGAGGCGAGCTAGTACCTAGTACTGACTAACGTAGTGCCGATGTGCGCTTCGCGGCGCGTCGCCGTCGTCTGGCAGCGATGGGCAAGGTGAGCAGGCTGAGGCTGAGCCAGCTGCCCGCGTTCGTCCCAAGCGGGCGCGGTACGACCGAGCAACCTGCGTCCACTTTCGCCGACGCAGACGCTCGCGCCGACACATCCACGGTCAGGCCCTGAGTGGCCAGGTACTTGATGCACGCCTCGACGTCGGAAGCGTAGACATATTGATCATTGCAGAAGATCGCGCCCTGCGGACGTTGGCACTGAACGTCGCAGCCGCCCTTCACGTCCGCAAAGCAGGAAAAATCGCAGTCGAAGTTGACCTGCGTCGTGCACGAGCCCGTGCAGCACTTGTTGCAATGCTCTGAGCAGTTAGTGGACGGGACCTGACACGCATCCTTGCAGTGGACGTCACACTGCGCCGTTGCCGTCGCGCTGCAGCTGCCGTCAGTGGGGTGCTTTTGCTGACATTCTGCGCTGGTCGGCGCGTCGCATTCGGCGTGGCAGCCCGCGAAGCAGTCGAGCAAGGCCGGGTCGCACATAGCAACGCATTGGGTGCCGCAAGTGTCGACGCACATCGTGTCGGAGGTGCTCGTGCAGCCACCGCTACAGGCGGCCTCGAACTTCAGCGGCGTGCACTTCGCGCTGCAGCCTCCCGACACTTCGATTTTGCAAGAACTGATGCCGTTCGAGAAATCGAACTTCCCACAGGGATTGCTCTGCGCCGAGGCCCTGCGCACTCCGAATGAGAGCGCCAGGAAGAGGACCAAGACAAGGGACCACGCAGCCTTGCGCCAAGCAATCATGAGAGCCTCCTAGCTAGAGCGGCCATGGATCCGCCAAATCCAAACGATTTCACGAAGCGTGGCTAAGGTCAATCGCGCTTGGATGGGGCGTTCCACACCACGAAATTGTCGCTGGCGGATTAGGTGATCAGTCTTTCGAGGGCCAGAAAACAGGCACGGAAGGTTCGTCCAATTTCGGGGGCTCGAGCGACAGAACGAATCTAGATTTGAGCCAGCAGATCGCAGTCCGGGTAGCGACCCGTGATGTCGCGTCGTGGCACAGATGGCTCAATTCTAGAGTCCGCGAACCTACTTGAAGTCTCGATAGATTGGAGGTTGGGCCTGGGTTTGGGTTGGCACGTGCTTTGCGTATGTCCGTGCAATGCGAGCCCGGATGACCCTCAATCGCGATCGGCGGGACGGTTCGGAGCGGACCGGGTGTCCCACTGAAGTTCCACGAGTCGTGCACGCCCTGGCTCCGGCACTTCTCGCGCTTGCGGCCTGCTCGGGCGGGACCACTGCTGGCGGAGCGGCCGCCAAAGGTGGCTCAAGCTCAGGAAGCGGCGGTCACTCCGTCGGCGGCGCGAACCTCACCGGGGGAAGTGAATCCGGCGCTGCGCGGTCGGGCGGGGGACGCGGGGGTGCGTCTGAAAACGGCGGTAGCGCCGCGGGCGGTGCGGGTGCAGGGCAAGCGGGCGGTTTCGGCGCGAGTGCAGGCGCAGGGGCCAGAGGCGGCGCAGGGGGCGCTAGCGCAGGAGGATCCGGCGTGGGCGGCGCACGCGCGG
>JAEUAF010000362.1 GCA_019695485.1 Sorangium sp. | reverse complement strand
GAATTCAAACCAAGCGCGGGATTGCTCACCGCCGCGAGCTTCCCAGCGGGTGCGCGCGTGGACACCTGGGTCGAGCAGGGCAGCGAAGTGTCAGCGTTCTACGACCCGATGCTGGCCAAAGTGATCGTGCACGGCGTCGACCGCACGGAGGCCTTGGGCAAGCTGCGTGGCGCGCTCGACGAGACGCGTTTGGCCGGCATCGAGACCAACGTCGAGTATCTGCGCGCGCTCTGCGATGACCCAGTCTTCGTGGCCGGGGAACTCACGACGCAGAGCCTCAAGCGGGTCCAGTTTCGAAGTGCGTCGATCGAAGTGTTGGAGGCGGGCACGTTCAGCTTGCTGGTCGATTACCCGGGCCGGCTGGGTCACTGGGATGTGGGGATTCCACCGTCGGGACCGATGGATTCCTTCGCGCATCGGCTGGCGAACCGCATCGTGGGCAATCGCGAGTCAGCTGCGCTACTCGAGCTGACCATGGTCGGACCCGCGCTGCGCTTCGCAGGCGACGCGGTGATCGCTCTCGTCGGCGCACGCATGCCGGCGCTGCTCGACGGCGAGGCCGTGGGCTATGCGGCCCCGATTCAGGTGCGTCGCGGACAGGAACTGCGCCTCGGCGCCATCAGCGGCGCGGGCTGCCGCACGTACTTGGCGGTACGTGGAGGCTTCGATTGCCCCGAATATCTCGGCAGCCGCAGCACCTTCACCTTGGGTGGCTTCGGGGGTCACGGCGGGCGCACGCTGCGGCGCGGTGATGTGCTTCACCTGCTCGGCGAGCCCGCACGCAGCGATGCTCACGCGGCGCCGGAGGCGTTGATCCCGCGTTACGACAACAGCTGGAGCATCGGCGTCATGTACGGGCCGCACGGGGCCCCTGATTTCTTCACGCCGCGCGACATCGAGGTGCTGTTCTCGACCGATTGGGAGGTGCACTATAATTCGAACCGCACGGGCGTGCGTCTGGTCGGACCGAAGCCGGAATGGGCGCGCGCAGACGGAGGCGAGGCGGGCCTGCACCCGTCCAATATTCACGACGTCGCGTACGCGGTCGGCGCCATCGATTTCACCGGTGATATGCCGATCTTGCTAGGCCCGGACGGGCCCAGTCTGGGCGGCTTCGTGTGTCCGGCCACCGTAGTGGCCGCGGAGCTCTGGAAACTCGGGCAGCTGCGCCCGGGCGACAAAGTGCGCTTCGTGGCCCTGGAAGCGGCAGCGGCCCAAGAGCTCGAGTGGCAGCAGGATCGGGCGCTCGAAACCTTGACGGCGCCAGACGGCTTCGCTCGCCTGCACGGGGTGCCGCCAATAGGCGCGGTCGTCGCCGAACGTCCAGAAACGCCCGAGCGCGCGCGTGTCCTGTATCGACAAGCCGGCGACAAGTACTTACTCGTCGAGTACGGCCCGCTCGTGTTGGATCTGAAGCTGCGCTTCCGGGTGCATGCATTGATGAACTGGCTGCGCGCCAGCAAGCTTTCCGGCATCGTCGACTTGACGCCCGGCATTCGCTCGCTCCAAATTCACTACGACACGCATCGCCTTTCGCGCCGGCGTTTGCTCGACGCACTGAGCCGCGCCGAAGAGGAGATTGGCGCCCTCGACGATACGGAAGTGCCGACGCGGATCGTGCGCCTGCCCCTCTCCTGGGACGATCCCGCAACGCGGCTCGCCATCGCCAAATACACGCAATCTGTGCGGCCCGACGCCCCTTGGTGCCCGAGCAACATCGAGTTCATTCGCCGCATCAACGGGCTCGAATCAGAACAAGAGGTCTACGACATCGTTTTCGGTGCCCGCTACCTCGTGCTCGGGCTCGGCGATGTTTACCTTGGCGCGCCGGTCGCGACACCCGTCGACCCTCGGCATCGGCTGGTGACGACCAAATACAACCCCGCCCGCACCTGGACGCCGGAGAACGCGGTCGGCATCGGTGGCGCGTACCTCTGTATCTATGGGATGGAGGGGCCCGGCGGCTATCAATTCGTCGGACGCACATTGCAAGTTTACAATCGCTTCCACACGACCAAGGTCTTCGAGCCGGGAACGCCCTGGCTCCTCAGGTTCTTCGACCAAATTCAATTTTATCCGGTGAGCGCCGAGGAACTCCTCGACATGCGCGGGGGCTTCCTCCACGGCAAGGTCGAGCCACAGATCTCCGAGCAAACGTTCCGTCTCAGCGAATATCAGCAATTCCTCGCGGAAAACGCGACGAGCATCGGCACCTTCAAGGCCCGCCAACAAGCCGCATTCGAAGCGGAACGGCAACGCTGGATCGACAACGGGCAGCTCGGTTTCTCGAGCGGCGAGAAGGATGCGGCCCTCGGAGCCACCACGCACGCGGAGCTCGACCCCGGCACCCACGCCGTCGACTCTCACGTCCCCGGCAGCGTCTGGAAGCTCGTGGTCGCGGCAGGGGCACGCGTTCGACGAGGCGATACC
>JAEUAF010000303.1 GCA_019695485.1 Sorangium sp. | reverse complement strand
TCCCGAGGGGGTTCGGGCGGGCTTGCTGGCTCCTCTGCACCCGGAGGGGTTGGCGCGTCCTCCGCTCGACTCGGAGCGGCGAACAGGAGGCATGCGAGGCTCGCCCTCGTTGCAAGTGTGAGGGCGGATCGTCCTGAAATGAAGCGCATAAGGGGGGCTTCTCGGGAAAGGTTTCCGGAAACGCGGAGCGGGTCCCTCTATGGGTAGTACACCCGGCAAGCTCGCGCGATGCTTTGAAAAGTAGCTCCCGGGCACGCCATCCGCTCGAGGGCCGGCTCGCGGCCGGATCACGGCACGTCACGGCCAAGCTGACTGGAAAAAACCTCACACAGGAAAGTGTTTGCGGGCGCATGCGGTGCGCTGCGCACACTCCGCCACTTTCGAACCGTGATAGCCTGGTAGGAAGTCCCTGATCATGGAGAGCGCCGACCGCTTCGCACCGGGCACCGTCCTAGCTGGCAAGTTGCGCATCGTGCGTCAGCTCGGCGCGGGCGGCATGGGCGCCGTGTTCGAGGTAGAGCATGAGCTGACGCGCCACCGCCGAGCGCTCAAGCTCTTGCACGCTCAGATGGCCTCGATTCCGAGCGTCGTCGAGCGCTTCCTCCGCGAGGCCTCGGCGGCGGGTCGCATTGGCAACCCACACATCGTCGAGACCTTCGACGCGGGTCGCTTGGAGTCGGGCGAGCCCTACATCGTCATGGAGATGCTGTCCGGCAAGACCTTGTCGGAGGTGCTCGACGAGCGTGGGCCGTTGTCGCTCGATACTGCGTGCGAGGTCGTCATTCAGGCGTGCGACGCGGTCTCCGCGGCCCACGCCGCAGGCATCGTGCACCGCGATTTGAAGCCTGAGAATCTGTTCTTGTGCGGGGCCGATTTGTCGTTCGTCAAGATTTTGGACTTCGGTGTCTCGAAGTTCGATTCCGCGACGACCGGCGTGCAGGGCCTCACGCTCGAGGGCTCGCCGATCGGCACGCCGTACTACATGTCGCCCGAGCAAGTGCGCGGTGAAGCGACCATCGATGCGCGCTCGGACGTGTACGCGCTCGGCGTGTTGTTCTACGAATGCCTGACGGGGCGCAAGCCCTTCATGGCCGAGACCTTGCCGCACCTCGCGGTGCTCATTTACCAAGGCAAGTACGACACTCCGAGCCAGGTGCGACAGGGCTTGCCGCCCGCCGCGGATCTGGTCGTGTCGCGCGCCATGGCAAGCGATCGCGATGAGCGCTTTTCGACGGCGAAAGAGTTTGCGTTGGCCGTGGCGCGACTGCGCAATTCGGTAGCGCCCATCGCCATGAATCAAACGCAGCCCGCCGACCCGCCGGCGTCGGCATTGAAGCGCCCCGCGCCCGCGCTCACGCCGGGGGTTTTTACCAGCCCTGCGCCTGCGTCGCATCCAAGCACGCCGGCATCGAAAGGCTGGGTGCTCGCTGCCGCGATCAGTGTGGCCGTGGCGGGTGTCGCTGGCAGCTTCTTGCTGCGCAAAGCCCCCCCGGCACCGCCGGGGCCCGAAGCCTCGACTCACTCGAGCGCACCACCGGTGCTCGTCGTGCCGCAGCCGCCGCCCCCGGTCACCGTGGCGCCACTCGTCGAGCCGGTCGCCCCGCAGCCTTCTGCATTGCCCGCCGCGAGCGGCGTCGCTTCGACCCAGGCGGCGTCGCACGCCAGTACAGCGCCCAAGCCCGCCACCAGCGGCAACGCTCCGCGCTCACGCGCGAGCTCCTACGGCCTGTCGCAAGAGAACCCGTTCAAGTGAGCGCGCGCGGCTTAGCGGCAGCGCGGTTAGCGCGCTAGCGCTTGCCAAGGATCTTCGGGATCGAGCACGCGATCGGGGCGCAGCAGCGCGCGCATGGCCTCCCGTTGTTCGCGTGAGAGTCCACCGTGCGCGCCTTGGACATAGGCGTTCAGTCGCGCGCGGAGCTGCGCCAATTGGTCCGCCTCCGTCGGGGTCGCTTCGCGCGCTCCGCTGGGCGTGGCGTCACTGGGCCAGTCGGCAGCGGAAGGCGGCGTCGGCTTGGTCTCGGAACGCGCGCTGCTCGTTCCGCGCGCCATCAACGCTTGGTTCAGCGCAATGAGCTGATCGAGCTTGGCCTGAGTCGCGCGCTGCTCGCTCGGCAGGTTTTGGGCGCGCCGCTCGAGCTCCGCAAGCCGCGCCGATAGAACCGCAAGCTCTGCGCGCTCTCGAGCGGCTTCTTGCCGCGTCCGCGCGAGCTCCGCCTTCAAGCCGTCGGGCTCGGCGCTCGCATGAGTGCAGCCGCCGCTCACCGACAACGCCAACAACGCCGCGCAGAGCAGGCTGAGCCGTGTTGAAGACATTCCGGAGCTCACATGCGAAGCCTAGCAGGCGTCTCAGTCTGGGCCAGAGCTCTCGATCCGCTGCTATGTCTCCAAATGAGAAGTGGCGGTCTTAGCCAGGTCATGGCCGATACGAGTGGCTCTGTCGGACCGCTCGGGCTGCGCCTTGGCCGAGCCCGTAGGCCAGCAAAGGTGGGCGCGGTCATGGATTGTGTTCGGGGGCGGGCCTCGACGGTTATCAGAGCGGGCCGCCGACCGTTCACAGCGAGGCGAGGCAACCGCGAGTGAACGGCAAATCAAGTCAATCCGGAGCGCACGGGCTCCACGTGCTCGTGGTGGATGACGACCTCGCGGTCCTGCGGGAGACCTGTTCGCGCCTGGGGTCGGACGGGCACCGGGTGAGCGCGTATTCCGGCGCAACCGGCCTCGCGGCACTGATCGCCGAACTCGCACCCGACCTCGTGTTGATTGACGTGCTGATGCCCGACTTGAGTCGCGACGCGCTGGCCAAGTTGCTGAAGAGCTGCGCCGTCGCGGGTACACCGAAGATCATCCTGCACTCGCGCATTGCCGAACGCATGCTGCGCACGGTGGCAGACGTTCGCGGCAGCTCGGGTGTCATTCAAAAGACCCAGAGCGAACTCGAATTCATGCTGGCGTTCAACGCGATTCTCGACCGCTTGCAGCGCACGGCCTCTCCCGATTCTCGCAGCAGTGGTCAGGCGTTTAGCGGCACGCATCGCATCCGCTCGGACGCTGAGCGCGCCGAGCAGGGGTCCGCGACGCCGCTCCGCACCGGCAACACGCGCAACTGAGCGCAGCCCGGCCCGAAGCATTTTCGAACCGGCAAGGCGCGCAAACTGAGCGGTGGCCTGCTCAGCGCTTCGAGTTGACGAACAACTCGTCGACGTTCGGCTTCTGCTCGATGAGTTTGAGATCGAGGAGCTGACTGGCCAGGGTTTCCCAGCGCGTCTTCTGCATACTGCCGAGGCCGCTCTGGCGGGTGTCCGCGGTTTCGATCAGGGGTTTCTGTGCGGTAGCAGCGTCGGCCAACGACGCCGCATCCATGGCCGAGTTTAGGCGACCGAGCAGCGCATTCGTCGGCGTCGGGTCATCGAGGTAGCGCCGCCAGCCCTCCGCCGTGGCCTGCACGAATTCGCGCACGAGCTCGGGCTTCTTCTGCAGCAGCGCGCGCCGCGTGATCACCACGGTTGCGTAAGGGTTGTAGCCGGCGTCGGCGACCAGGAAGACCTGCGGGTCGGCGCCCTTGCGCTTCGCAGCGAGCGGCTCGGAGGTCACGTAGCATTGTTGTCCAAACTCGGGGTCGGCGATGAAGTGCGCCACGCCTCCGTCGTAAGGTACGATCTTCACGCCTTGCCACGGGAACTTGCCCTTGAGATAGGCCGCGTAGGCGAGCCCGGTTTCGAGCGCCAGCGTTCCGGAGCGAAACACCTCTGGCAGGCTGCCGAGCTTGCGAGCCGCATGCACCATGATGCCTTGCGGATTCGTTTGGTACGTGGCGAACACGGCAACCACGTCCGCTCCGCGGGCTCGGCCGATCACGAGCTCGTCCCCGCCGACCGTGCCGAAGTCCGCGCGACCCGTGGCGACCATCTGCAGCACGGGGAATCCAGCGCCGCCACCGAGGATCTCGATATCGACACCGTGCTTTGCGTAGTCCTTGCCCTCGCGACCGGCGTAGAAGCCGCCAAACTCGGGCTCCGGAACCCAATTGAGGGCGAGCGTCACCTTGCTGGGGCTTGTCGCGGTCGTGCTGGCCGCGGGGTTCGGCGCCGAGCTCGTCGCGCTCTTCTTTGCGCAGCCCGCGCACAGCGAAGCAACGAACGAGAGGCCGAGCGCCAGCACCCAGCGCCGCCCGCGGCTGTTCGGCTGTGCGCGGACGTGCGCTCGCTCGGCATCACCCCGAACAGGGCCGTGAGCGCATACGGCGTCGCGACCTTCGCCATCATTCTTGGAAACGGATTGGCAGAATACGACAGTCACTCGACACTCTTAGCCTCGGCTGCGGAAGCGCCGCAAGAGCAGCGCGCCGCCCCAGTTGACCGTTGCGAACAGCGCGAGGCCGAGTAGCGAGGCCAAGAGTACCGCCGCAAACAGCAAATCCGTGCGTAGTTGCCGATAGGCCGACAAGACGGTGATGCCGAGTCCGGCGCGGCCTTCGGAGAAGCCGGCCACGAATTCGCCCACGATGGCGCCAATCACCGAGAGCCCCGAGGCCACACGAAAGCCAGTGGCCATGCTGGGCAACGCCGTCGGCAGCTCGAGCTTGAACAGCGTGTCGAGGCGGCGCGCCCCGTACAAGCGAAATAGATCAGAGAGACGCGGGTCCACGCTCTTCAAGCCAGCGAGCGTCGCCGCAATCACCGGAAACACCGACACGATGAAGGCCGACACGGCCACGGCGCGCAGCCCTACGCCGAACCACAGCACGAGCAGTGGGGCGATGGCGACGATCGGCACGGTTTGAAGAAATATGGTGTACGGGTAGACGCCACGTTCGAGCGTGCGTGACAGCGACAGCGTGAGGCCGGCGAGCGTTCCGAGCACGACGCTGAGCGCGTAGCCGGCCAGCGCGCCTTCGGCGGTCGTGAACAGGGAGCTTACGAGCAAGCGCTGTTCGGCGAGCATCGCGCGCAGCACTGCCGAGGGCGGCGGTACCAAGAAGGCCGGCACCGACAGCGCGCGAACCCCGAGCTCCCACAGCGCGAGCGCGAGCGCGAGCGTGAGCGCCGGCGGCAAGACGCCGCTAAATGCGTGCTTCTTCGAGCGAGCCATGGCTTTCGAGGGCTTGGTAAAGGATCGAGGTTTGTTGCACGAAGGAAAGCTCCGTGCGCAGGGCGCCGCTGCGTTCAGCGGCCAAATCGACGCGATGATCGAGCACGATGCGCGCGGGGCGCGGTGAAAACACCAGCACGCGGTCCGCGAGGAACACGGCCTCGGCGAGCGAGTGGGTCACGAACAGCACCGTGATCTTGCGGCGCAGATAGTGCGCGCGCAGGCGCTCGTCCAGACGTTGACGCGTGAGTTCGTCGAGCGCTGCGAACGGCTCGTCGAGTAACAAGAGTTCGGGTTCGGTGACCAGAGCGCGGGCGATCGACACACGCATGCGCATGCCGCCCGACAGCTCATCCGGGAAGCGACTCGCTACGTCGGAGAGCTCCACGTCAGCCAGCGGGGCGAGTGCTCGGCGTCGCGCTTCCGCACGTGACACGCCCGCGAGCTCGAGCGGCAGGGCCACGTTGTCGAGCACCGTTCGCCAGGGCAACAAGTGCGCGTCCTGAAACACGAAGGCCAGGCCCCTCGAGCCGCCCCTCGCAACCGACGGCGCTGCCGATTTCGGCGCGAGTTCGATGCGCCCGGCGGTCGGCGATTCGAGCCCAGACACCAAACGCAGCAGCGTGGACTTGCCGCAGCCCGAAGGTCCGA
>JAEUAF010000180.1 GCA_019695485.1 Sorangium sp. | reverse complement strand
CGGTGAGCGGTGACCCCAACCCGAGCTTGCGTTCGACGCGGCGCGCCTCGAACTCGGCGACGTCGAAGGCGGTCCGGGCGTCGGCCGGCTTCAAGCCGAACCGAGCGGTTGTATGTCGAGGCCAAAGTCGGCAGAAGGCGCCGAATGCGTGAGCGCGCCCACGCTCACGACATCCACACCGAGCGTACTGAGGAACGGAATACGCTCAAGGGTGACATTCCCGGAAACTTCCAATATGGCTTTGCCCTTCGCGCGCAGCACGGCTGCTTCGAGCTCCCGGTCGCCAAAGTTGTCGAGCAAGATGACCTCGGCGGCCGCCGCGAGCGCTTCCTCCAAGCCGGCCAGGGTGTCGACCTCGACTTCGATGCGACTAGTGTGAGGTGCGTACTGCCGCGCGCGCTCGACCGCGGCGCGCACGCCTCCGGCCGCGGCAACGTGATTGTCTTTAATCAGCACGGCGGAACCGAGATCGTTGCGATGGTTGAAACCACCGCCGTCGCGAACGGCGCGACGCTCGAGGGCGCGCAGGCCAGGCGTGGTCTTGCGCGTGTCGACGATGCGCAGGGCCGAACCCTGAGGGAGGGCATCGACGAAGCGCCGGGTCAGCGTCGCCACGCCGCTCAAGCGCTGGATGTAGTTGAGGGCGGTGCGCTCAGCGAACAGGATCGAGCGCGTGCTGCCTTCCACAGCAAACAGCACGTCGCCTGGCTCGGCGCGCGCGCCGTCCGCCTTGAAGCGCTCGACGCGAACGCCGCGGTCCACGGCATGAAAGACCCGCGCAAAAACGTCACCGCCCGACACCACGAGCGCCGTGTGCGCGATGGCGCGACCGATCGCGCGCTCGTCCGGCCCAACGATGGCCTCGGTGGTCAAATCGCCCGCAGCGAGATCTTCTGCGAGGGCTCGAACGACGAGCTCGTCGAGTAAAGCATCAATGAGGAGTGTCACCGCGAAAGACCGTAGCTTTGGCCGAGGTACGAGGCAAAGAGGTTACAGAAAGCGTGGAACACGAGGGCGGCGCCGATCCCCCCCTCCCGCGCGCGCAAGAAGCCGAACACGAGCGAGGGAAAAAACACGGCCAAGCGCGCCGGGTTGGGCTCAGTCAAAAAGTGCCCGCCCGCGAAGATGGCGCTCGAGACCACGATACCCGCGCCGAGCGGAGCGCCCGCAAAGCGAAAGCGCGGCGGCCATGCCCGGTCGAGCGCCGACTGCAGGTAGCCTCGGAAGAAGGCCTCCTCAGGAAACGCCACGCCGAGCAGCTGCCCGAACACGTCACGCCAGAGCGCTGGCGGCGGCCCAGCCACGAACGCACCCCGCGGCCGGTACCAAATCACGTACCCCAACCAAAACGCCGGGAAGATGACGAGGGACAACGCGAGCGCGACGGCCGTCGCCCGCAGCGCGCCGCGCCACAGTCGACCCGCATCGAGCGCTCGATCGGGCTCGAACAAGCCGCCGAGCGACAAGCCGAAGCGCTCGATGGTTTGCCCATCCCCCGTTCGCAGGACCAGCACGAAGACCGCGGCGAGAAAACAGAGCCCGACCCCGGTCGCGGCGTGCGCGTCGGGCAAGAGATACGAAAGCGCCGAGGCGACCAGCGTCGTCAGCAGCGCGACGCCCAGCGGGCCACGCGCACCCGCATCGCCGAGTAGCATTTCGAGCTTCACGCCCGACAACTTGCTCATGAAACCCTGGCCAGACGGCCGCCGCAGCGAGCTCTAGGCCGCGGAATGCCGGCGCTCGATTCGAGCGGGAGCCGGTATAGCCGAAGCCAAACTTTACGATAAAGCAGAAAGCACCGTAACGAATCCAGGGGAAATCCGCGTCATTACTATATGCGCCGACGCCGTGCGGAAGGCGCGAAATCCAGTCTCAGTAGTGTTAAGGTCCCCGCGCACGTTTCCAGACAGCCGAAGGCACGGGATGCATTTGGCGCGTCTGATTAGCGATCGCGGAAGGACCCATGCTCGACCCGAACCTGCCGAACCTCCCTCCGGCTTCTGCCCCGCGCCCGCCACTGCCGCAAGTCGACCTCGCCAAGTGGCCGCCCGATGACGACGGCCCGGCGATCCCCGCCCCTCCTGGCGGTGGATTTCCTGGCAGCTACGACATGGGCGACGGCAACTTCAAGAAGGGCCGCTTCAACCCCGTCGTGATCCTAGTGGGGATCCTGGCGGTTGCTGGCCTCGCCGCGTTCCTCCTGATCGGCTTCAAGCAAGACGCTGAGAAGTTGACCGTGGAGCAGGGCGAGGAGCGCAAGAAGGCGATCTTCGTTTTGCCGAAGGCCGAGCAACTTCCGCAATGGCGGCAGTGGGCTGCGAGTGAAGCGAGCGACGAGCTTCGCGCTGAAGCGTTGAAGCAACTCGCCTGGGCCAAGGACCCGGACGGCGTCGCGCTCGCCATCAAAGCGCTCACCTATCCGACGGAGCCGATTCAGGCCATGGCCGCCACGGCCCTCGCCGAATACGGGCGACCGCTCGGCGAGCCAGGCAAAGACGCGCTGCTCGCTGCCCTCAAGACGGCGGGTAAAGGCGCGAAGCCGCAGATCGCGTGGGCGCTCGTGGTGCTCGGCGAGACGCGCGCGCTCGACGAGATCATGAAGCTCTACCGCCTCGGCTATCTGTCGCAGGTGCAGCGCCTGGGCGGCGGCGTGGCCTTCGATCCCGCGAAAATCGTGGGCATGATGAGCCTCGATCAGCTGGCGGGCATGGCGAACGACGAGAGCCCCGCCGTGCGCCAGCTGGTGGCCACGGTGATCAGCGACAACGCCGAGCCCAAGTGGACCGACGTCTTGATCAAGCTCGTGCAGGACAAGGACGCCGAAGTGGCGCGCCAGGCGGCGCCCGGTCTCGGCCGCATCGCCGAGGCGCGTGCGCGCGACCCGCTGATCGAAGCCATGAAGTCGGCGGACAAAGACAGCCGCAAGAAGTTCTTGGAAGCATTGCGCGACGGCATCGGCACCGAAGGCCTCGTGCTCGGCCTGCGCGCCGTGTCGACGGACGACGAGAAGCTCGCTTGGTACCAAACCAAGCAGGTCTTCGACATGATCCACGACACCAAGAACGGCGGTCAGGGCTTGAACGACCCGCGCGGTGGTAACGCGCTCTACGAGTACATCCAGACCAAGCCGCACATCCACTACCAGTGGCGCGCGGCCGTCGCCCTCGCCGCCATCGGTGATGTGCGCGCAGTGCCGACGCTCGCCAAGCGCCTGCGCATGGATCCGCTCAAGATCTACAGCGACCAGCACGACTGGGAAATGGAGCTGAAGCGCGACGACAACGAGCGCGTGATCGGCGCCCGCATGATCGCTGACCTTGCGATGATGCACCCCGACAAGCACTCGCTGATCGCGGAACAAGCCGAAGACGCGCTGATCTTCTGGATCCACGAGTTGCCCTCGCCGCACGCCAACGGGCTGCGTGCGCTGGCTGCGATGGAGTCCACGAAGGACATCGAGGCGCTCCGCAAGTGGGCGAATCCGAACGTGCCGCTGCCGAAGGAAGGCCAGCAGCCGCCGATGCCGGAGGAGTTCGTGGTTGCGCAGAGCGCGCTTCGTTACGAAGGCTGGATGAAAGATCCGCGCGCGTGGAACGTGCTCGAAAAGGCGATCACGGCACGCAAGACGCAGCGCAACGAGTACGACATCACGCTCGACGGCTTGATGCAGGGCGGCGTCGCAATCCTCGGCATGTCGCTCACGGCGCTCGGCACCGGTGCCGCCGACGGCATGAACGAGTGGCGCGATCACAAGGGCTTCAAGCTCTTGCTCGACTTCGTCGACGACGTGAAAAACAACGAGCACTCGCGCCTCTCGGCGTGTGCCGCACTCGCCTGGACCGCCGAGAAGGAAGACTTCCTCGAGGTGGCCAAGCGCATTCAGGGCTACAGCGGGACCGAGAAATCGGACCAATTCCGCCGTGGCTGCCTGCTCGAAACGCTGATTCAGCGCCCCGTGCCGGGCACGGCACCCGCGCTGCTCCAGCTGATGACGGAGCAGTCGAGCCTCGAAACGCGCAATCAGGTGGCTCGCGCCATCGCCAAGGGCGGCTTCGATCAAACGGTGGAAGCCAAGCTCTTCGAGATGATGGGCAACGAAGCGTTGATGAACGACGCCGCACTGGCACTGATCCTTGGGTCGTCGCCCGAAACGGCGGCGCGTGCAGTGGCCGCGTACGCGAACAAGTCCAAAGCCGCGCTCGATGAGCTCGGTGAGCTCTGGTACCGAAGCTTCGGCTATTGGTCGAACGAGGATCTCGAGGCGGGCCTGATCTTCAAGTACGTCGACAACGCCGAAGCCATCAGCCATGTCAGCATCCACCAGACGCCCCAAGAGTGGGCGCGCGTGATGTTGATGCGCCAGCTCGACAACTTGGTGTTCGACAACGGGCCGCACTCGTTCACCCGCACCGTCCTCCGCCATCGCCTGTACCAGATGGCGAAGGGCAACGACGACGCCAAGCGCTCGGGCGCGATTCGCGCGCTCAAGTTCATGAAGGAGCAAGGCCCGCTGCTTGCTCTGCGCGACGAACAAGGGCCCGCCGGCAAGCTCGCCCGCGACGCTTACTTCGAGCTCATGAATCCGAAGGTGGTGTCCGGCGTCGCTATCCCGGATGATCAGAAGTGATGCGGCGAGGCGTGCCTCGGCGCGCCTCGCACTCGTCTTCGCGCTCTGCCCCGCTGGCTGCGGGGCCCGATCCGGCGCCCACCCAACCGGGGCGCCGGGTCGTGTGCTGACTGCGGCCCCCGCTGAAATGAGCGAGGCGGGGTGCGTGAGTGGCGCTCCCGAACGTTGCTTCGACGCCACCGACAACAACTGCAACGGCATCATCGACGAGGGCTGCGGCGTCGAGACAGGCGCGGTGCAGTTCGCCATCGCCTGGGAGCAGCCGCGCGTGGATGTGGATCTGCTGGTGACCGATCCGGCCGGGGAACTTGCGGAAGTGGGGCGGCCGCTCGCCAGTGGCCTCACGAAACAGCGCGATTGCCCGGGGCGCAACAACGAGTGCCGCGGCCAAAATCTCGAAAACGTGTACCTGGACGCCGCCGAGCCGCCACAGGGAACCTATAAGGTTCGCATCGTGCTGGAGAACCTGGCGGGGCAAAACCCGCCCATTCTCGTACACTTCGGCGCGCGCGTCGGGCCACGCAGCGTCGGGCTCAACCTGCGCTTGGACCAGCCGCAGTCCGGCTACGAGACAAGCTTCACTTTGTGACGCGCCGCGCTCTGGATCGTCAGGCCTGAGGTGTTATGGTACGAGCACCCGCTGCGGAGCAGGTTGCTCCAGCACGGAGGCTCGTCTCCATGGGATCTCTCAGCCCCGTTCATTGGCTCATCGTTATCGTCATCATCCTCTTGCTGTTCGGGCCTGGCCGCCTGGCTGGCGTGGGCAAGGGGCTCGGTGAAGGCATTCGCGCGTTCAAGAAAGGCATCGGCGACGAAGACGAGCCGCCGAAGCCGGGCGAAGACCCGAAGCAGATCGCGCCCAAGACCGACGCCAAGGTCGAAAACAAAGCGAGCTGAGGCAATGGGTGCGCGCCCGCTCTAGGGCCAGCACTCGGAGCTCGAGCCAGGCGCGGCGACCACGCAGGCGCCCGGGCACCAGTCGCAGCCGAACAGACCTGCACGCAGATCCACGCTGACGCAGGAAACCCTGGCGAGCGCGTCGAGCGTCGACGCCCTGGGCGTGAACTCGATGCGACGCTGATCGCGCAAGGCGATGCCGAGTCGATTGGGCGCCGCGTGGCGCCACCAGCGCACGATCGCAAACACCACCACCGCGCACGCGAAGAGCACGAAGGGCGCCGTATGCGCGAGCAAGTGGAGCTCGCGCGCCGACGGTCCAGGTGGACCACGCTGTCGGCCCCCAAGCTCTCACGGTCCGCTACTTGAGCGCACGCCGCCCTCGAAAAACACGCGCCGTTCGACGCGCGCCACCCGCAGATCGTAGTGCGCGTAGTAGCGCTCTCTCCCCGCATGCTGCGCGTGTCGGTGTTCCGACAGCGCTCGAAAGCTCGCGACGTCGGCGAGCGACGCCCAGTAGCTCACCGTGATCCCGAAGCCGTCACTGCCGCGCGCGCTCGCGTGGCCGAGATAGCCCTGCGCCGATGCTGCGAGCGCGACCATGCGATCCGCGACTGCGTCGTAGTCGGAGCTTTCCGCGGCGCGCTGGTTCGCAAAGATCACCGCGAAGCACGGCCCGTCGGGCACACGCTCCCGGTGAGTGCCCGCGAAGGGCTTCCCGATGTGGTGCGCGACAGGACGCACGCGGCGCTCCGCGTTGGCTTCGGCTTCCCAGCGCTGAAACGCGGGCAGCGCGTAAATGGCGTCCACCCAGGCGCGCGTCACCGGCCCCACCTCGAGCCCATACGACACGATGCGCGTCGCGACCGGCGCCAGCATCGCATCGGCCGCCGAGAATTCACCGAACAGAAACGGCCCAGGGAGCGCCTCGGCGCGGGCCGCTTCGACCATGCGCTCGAAGCGATCGAGCTCTGCGCGTCGCGCGGGATCAAGCTCGACGCGCGTGCGCAACACGAGATTCATGGTGCAGTGCCGGCGCAGCTCGGTGAACCCCGCGTGCATCTCGGCCGCGATTGAACGCGCGTGCATGCGAAGCCCGGCATCGCTTGGCCAAATCGCGAACTCGGGATGCCGGTCGGCCAGCGTTTCGATGATGGCGAGCGATTCCCAAACCACGCGCGAACCCACGCGCAACGCCGGAACACGCCCGGTGGGCGACACCTCGCGAATCTTTTGCGGCGTGTCCACCTCGGCGGCGACGAACGACGTCTCAGCGAAAGGGATTCCGAAGTGAACGAGCACGAGCCAAGGCCGGAGCGACCACGACGTATCGTTCTTGTCGACGAGATAGAGCTCTAGGTCAGCCACCATGCGGACAGCGTACGCGAGCCTTCCCTGCCCAGAAATCCTAATTTCGGGCGCAGACGTCGCGCGCTACGCAGTTCGTGTGCGCTGCCGCTCGCGCCAGAATTCGATCACGGCGGGCAGCACACTGAGCACGATGACCGCCAAAATCACGTAGTGAAACTGCTTTTGCACGAACGGCAGATTGCCGAACCAAATCCCAGCCGGCACGAACAAGCAAACCCAGCCGATGGCGCCCACCACATTGAACATGAAGAAGCGCGAGTACTTCATCTGCCCGATGCCAGCCACGAACGGCGCGAACGTGCGCACGATGGGGATGAAGCGCGCGATGATGATCGTCTTACCGCCGTACCTCTCGTAGAACGACTGCGTGTACAAGAGATGCTTCTTGTTCAGGAGCCGCGACGACTCACTCGTAAACACGCGCGGCCCGATAGTGCGACCGATCGAATAATTCACAGCGTCGCCCAACACGGCCGCCGCCACCAGCAACGGAATGACCAGCGCGGCAGAGAGCCCCCCTTTGGGTAACGTGCACAGAGTCCCAACCACCAACAGCAGCGAGTCCCCCGGCAGGAACGGAGCGACCACCAGCCCGGTCTCGCAGAAAATCACCGCGAACAAGACCGCGTAGAGCCAGCCCCCCATCGACGCCGACCAGGCCCCCAAATACTTGTCGAGATGGGAGATAACCTTCCAGAAGCCCAACACAAGCTGCACGACAACTCCGTCCCCAGGCCGTAGGGGCCAGGCGCCCTCCCATAGGTCAGATCCGGCCCGCCTGTCGATAGCCGAGCGACTCCCCCACCGAGAACCGCCACAAAGCCCCGCCTGACACAGTGCCCCCCTGTCCGGTGGCCCCAAACCGCAGAGCTCGGGGGGCGTGACCAAGCCCG
>JAEUAF010000050.1 GCA_019695485.1 Sorangium sp. | reverse complement strand
GCCATTGCTCAGAAGAGCCTCCGAAATCATCGCCGCGTAACTCGAGCAGAAGAAGGCACCAGAGTCGTTGCGCAGCCGGCTGCGTAGTTTGTTCGACGCCATGCCCGCTTTATTCGTCGGCGGGTCGCAAGTCGTCGGCTCGGTCTCGCTCGGCAAGGAGTCGACACCAGCCGCGCAGTTCCAGCGCACGCTGGGCTGGCGCGTGGGCATGCTGGAGACGCGTGCGGACAAGCTCACCAAGTTCCTGTTCGCACTCGAGAGCACACTCGGCGATCGCGCGCTGCCCAAGCTCTTGAAGGAGCGGGTCAAGCTAGAAGCGTCGCTGTTGCCGAAGCTCAAGCATCGCGCAGTCGCCGTGCGCGGCTTTCAACCTCGCGGGACCGCGTTCGCCTTCGAGTTGCCCGCCGCCCTGCTCGCGAAGATCGGCAAGGAGGCGGGCGCCACGGCTCCCTCGGCGGCGGGACAAAAGCCGGCGCAGCTAACGCTCGTGGTCGTGCCCGATGCTGAGCGCTCATTCATCGCGCTCGCTCCGGATGAAAAGACGGCCCTGCGCTTGCTCGAGGAGACGCGCGCCGGCGGGCTGGGCAAGCTCGGCGACGTGGCCGAGCTTCAGCCGCTGAAGTCTCAGCCGAGCGTTGGTGGAGGCTTCTTCACGCTGCAGGCGCTGTGGGCGGCCCTCGCATCGGTGGCCCGGGCACGTGGTCAGGACGTCGAAGGGCAGCTCGCCCTCGCTCCCAATCACGGGCAGACGCCCTGGTTGACGCGCGCTGACGAGGCTCCGGCGCGGGAGGGCGTTCGGCTGACCGCGTCGATCCGCCTGCCGCAAAAAGCGTTCGAGGATGTCGCCGCGATTTTGCCTTCCCTGGCCAACCTACTTCGATAAGTGCGAGCTCGGCCCGGGGTGTCGCGGCCGAACGCGCGGCGTTTCTTTGCCAATCCAGAGTAGGGGTGTAGGTATCTCGCCTACATGTTCGGTCTTCGGAGCCGTGCCGCAGCATTCGCGGCGCTAGCCTTGTTCAGTGCGACGCCGGCGCGGGCGACTTGGGTCGAGACCCGAATCAAGTCGCACACGGCCGTTGTGGACGTGGATCGCAAAGGCGTGGCCCGCGTCTCCGAGGAAGTGCTGCTCGCGGTGCGTGGCGGGCCCCTACGGAGCTTCGAAATTGCGGGCGGCGATCCGGATGCCGTGCTCGAAGAGGGCGCGACCGCGACCCCGGTCGTTCGCTTCGGCACGCCCACCCCCATCCCCCTCACGATTGCGCGCCAGGACGACGGCACGCTGCGCATCGAGATCGAGCGCGACAAAGGGCTCTTCACGGGCGGCTATGTGTTCCGCTTCGCGTATCGCACCGAGCTTCTGACGCGCGACCGCATTCGGCGCCGTGGCACTGCGGCGGAGATCGAGTGGATCGGCCCGCGCTTCGCCGACGGCATCGACGTAGCCAAGACCATCTTTCGACTGCCGTCGGCGCCCGTCGCACCCACTCTGGCGGCAGGTCCCAGTGGGGAAGATGCCGAGCTAGGGAGCGCCTTCGTCAGCGCCGTGCGTCACGTGGACGACAAGGTCGAGCTCGAACTCGTGCGCCCGCACGTGGCTAAGGGCGAGCCCGCCGTCTGGCGCATCCTCGCGGATCCCAAATCCTTCGATGGTTTGGCGGACGCAGGGCCGTCGCCCATCGCGGAGCGCGCGTCGCGCGTGGTGCCTATCGAACGCCCGGCGGAGCGCGTGGCGTGGTTGGGGGGCGCGCTGCTGGTGGCGCTCCTCTACGGGGCGCTCCTAGGCCTCAAGTGGCGATGGTTCCAGCGGGACGCGCAGGCTTCGGGGGCTCGGCCGCGAGCGCTCGTGCTGCCGCGTTTGCCACTCGCGCTGCGTGCTGCGCTTTCGGGCTCCGCTTTGGCGGGCGCTCTGCTGATCGGTGCGCTCGGCGACGAACCGAGCGTGGCGGCGGCGCTGCTGCTGCTCAGCATGAGCCTCGCCGCGCTGCGGGCACCCGAGTTGACGTCGTCGCCGCGCGCCCCAGGCCGTTGGTTCGCACTCACGGATCAGGAGGCCTTCGCAGCGGGCTCCGAGAAGCGTCGCGGCCGCTGGCTCGACCTGGGCGAGCGGGTGGGGTTCGCGTCGTTCGCGTTGCTGCTGTCCGGGTTCGTCACGGGCGGTGTGGTCTTGGCGGCGCATTCGCCGTATCACTCCCTCGGTCTCTTGCTGGCGAGCGCGTGCTTGCTCCCGATCTTTGCGACTGGACGCGGCTCGGGTCTGCCGGTCGATCGGGTGCTGTTCGCGAGACGTTTCTTATCGCGCCTCAAGTCTCGATTGGGCGCGCGCCGTGGCCTCAAAGTCGTGGCTTGGGCGCGCATCCCCGAAGGGCTCGAAAAGCCCGATGAGACGCGCATTTTGCTGCGCCCAAGCCTCGGCGTCGATGGCCTGGCGGCGGTGGAGGTCGGTGTCGAACAACTGCCGAGCCTGGCGGGGTTCAGCGCCATGCCGTTCGTGCTGGTGCGTGCGCGTGAAGGCTCCCAGGCAGAGGCGCTGCTGGCCGCTCATGCTCGCTTGCAGCGCGGGCGAGCGGCCGACGAGCGCGTCGCGATCTTCAAGCCCGCGTTGGCGAGCGTCGCCGAGACCGCGCTGCTGCTCGACGAGTTGCTGCGACTGCTCGGCTTTGCGAGCGCAGGCGCGGCCACGAGGCGCCGCGCTCCGGCCATGGTGTCACGGCTCGGCGTCGCGTCGCCTGCGCAGGCCGCCAGCTCCTAGAGCGCGAGGCGGATCCGACCCCTATGCTTCATTGCGGGTGCGTGCAGGCGGCGCTGCTCGGAACCTCGATAGTATCCGCATCGAGCTGAATTCCGGCGGTTTGAGCCAGGGCGTGTCCTGTGAGTGTCGAGCCCGTTTGCATGGTGATCGCGGTGCCCGCGATCAGGGTTCCCTGGAATTTCACGGTTTTTCCGATCGTCACTTGCTTGCTGATGCGCCAGAACACGCTGCATGCTTGAGCGCCGTTGAGCAGCACGATCTCGGCCGCGTCCGCGACCGTCAACGTCAGATTGCCTCGGATGACGAAGAACGCGTTCGGGTCGCCGTGCGCGTCGAGGTAGACATGCCCGTTTAGCAGCACGTCCGCGCTGAAGCTATTCATGCAGGTGACGCCCGGTTGCAGGGTGACATCGCCCGTCAGACCGCCAACGACGTTCGTGTAGTCCGCGTCGCAGGCGCGTGGGTCGATATTGGCGACGAGTGCGGTGACATCCCCTTGCGCGAGCAGCGTGCGAGCGTCATCGGGCGGCAAGGAGTCGGTGCCGTACTTCGTATCGGCGGGCGCATCGAACCCTGTGATAGTGGACATGGCACCAGCGCTCACCCCAATATCGCCGGTGATTGTCGAGATATTAGCGGTCGTGATGGCGCTGTAAGCGAGGACCGCGAAGGTCTTCGCGCTGCCCAGCGATGGCCCCTCGTAGCTGCCTGAACCAGCTGCGCCCGCGCCGCCCATCGCTGCCGCAGCGCCTGCGCCGCTCGCGCCGCCTGCCGCGCCTGCGCCGCTCGCGCCGCCTGCCGCGGCTGCGCCGCCTGTTGCGTGGAGTCCTCCCGTGCCGCCCGTGGCGTGTCCACCTGCGCCGCTCGCGGCGTGTCCACCTGCTGCTGACGAACCGGCAGTGCCGCCGTGTCCCGCGCCGCTTGCGCCGCTGGTTCCACCGGTCGCGCTGCCGTCGCTGCTGTCGTCACCGAAAGCGGCGAGCGTGATCGATGAGCCTAGGATCAGTGTTCCTAGGGGAGCGAGAAGGCGACCCCGCCCGCGCCATGCGGGCGTTCGAGGCGAGGAGCTCTTCGGTTCCAGCGGCGAAACGCGAGCGGACGAGAATTCGGAGAAAGTTTTCATGGCCGGGCTGAGTGCATCAATCGCGCCGTCGAGCCCGAACTGTCAGAATAGCGACGAATCGTCGAGGAGGGTCGACGGGCGAGGGGCAGATCGCCCCGCCCCGGGGGATCCCGCCTCGCCCTGCCGCGCGCTGCTGAGCAGCGATCAGAAGCTGTATTCCGCCCCGACGTGCGCCATACCAAACGCCGGAAAGGTCACCTCCACCGCTTCGTCATTGACCTTGTTCGCGGGCAATCCGAGGCCCACCCAGGCGCCAAGCAGGATCGGGTTGAGGTTCACTTGCGCGCCGAGACCGAGGTGAATCGCGAAGCCGGACGTGCTGCTGCCCGCTCCCTCTGACGAGTCCAACACGTACTCCGCCTTGTCGTAGGAGCGCGACTCCTGAATGTAAGCGAAGGTCGCGCCGAGCAACCCGTAGAGGCCCCAAAGCGTGTCTCGCCGCTGCATCTTGCCGATGAAGTAGTAGCGCCCCTCGATGTCCGCCGTGATCGTCGACACCCGAGCGCTGACCGGGACATCCACTTGACCGCCATTCGGATCGCTCGCCAGTCGGCCCAAGGACGAATCAGCGTATTTCCCGCCTAGCTGATAGCCCGCAAGGCCACCGCTCACAGCGATGCGATCGGCGACATAGTAAACTCCGAATACTCGCGCACCGTAGGCCGCGCTCGCCGGGCTGCCACCGAAGAACTTCAGCGTGGAGAGTTCGACTCCCAAGCTGAAACTGCGCATCGGGGCTTTGGGACTTAGGAGGTCGGTCGAACTCGCGTCGCGGGGCTCCGAGCTCGAGGCGGCCCGACTCAGCCCGCAGCTAAATACCGAGGCCGCGATGATGGTCGCGTAAACACAGCACGTTCCAGCAAGGACGCGACGCCGTTCGCTTGCGGGCACGCGGCCGGCGGTCGAGGCCTGAAGATTCCGGAATTGAGATTGAAGGATACTCATGGTTTTCGTCGGATTTCCTGGCTTCGGGAAAAGGGGGCGGGGGCGAGCTCGGTGGCGCGGGCAGGGCTCCGCCTTGCGGTAGAGCTCCGCTCGCACGAGATGCGAGATGTCGCGCTCCATGGAAGATTCG
>JAEUAF010000933.1 GCA_019695485.1 Sorangium sp. | reverse complement strand
GATCGAGCGGCGGGAAATGGTTCGCTGATATGGCCGTGGGCCCGTGATCTGAGTTCCTAGCAAGCCAACAACATGACGACTCCGTATTTTCAGGTATCCCGGACAGCAGCCCGCGCACTCGAGGAGTTCTCCGACGAGTTTCGCGAGGCGCTCACGATCGACGCCGGGTTCCCGCTTTGGGCCGCGAATTTCGGGCTAGTCCGAAACACGGACGCGTTGAAGACGACTTTCCCGATTCCGGTCTCCGCAGCGGGGTACAATGAGTTCCGCGGGGACATGAAGTACCGCGGGCTGTACGCACGCTCGCTCTCGATGATCGGGAGAGATTGGCAGGACGGCGTCGAGGAGCTCGCCAAGGTGATCGAGGCGCCGGACTTTATCGACTGGGCCGGCGAGCCCGCGCGCATGGCGATCGAGTGGAATCGCCTGCCGAATCAAGTGGTCGCTGACATGCTCGCGCTCAGCTCGCTTAGCGGGCCGCTGCTGGACTTCTATCGCGACCCCGACACGAACACCGCGAGCACTCGTCGGCTGTTTGCGACGGATCACCCGTACAACGTGCTCGACACGTCGCTTGGATCGTTTGATAACACCATGACCACGACGCACGCGGCGATCGCCAGCGGAGCGTTCTTCGACGCATGCGACCTTCGGTTCTCGCAAGTGATGGGCCCGAACGGCAAGCCCATGGGCCTCCGTTTCATCGAAGGAGGGACGTGCTTGGTGCCCGCGACCCTCGCGAACGAGTTCAAGAACGTGTTGAAGTTCGACACGCTCGTGCGCGCGGTCGACAACGTTGGCAAGCCCGGCGCCACGGCCTCGGTCGTGGCTGCGGTCACACAGAACAACGTCTACAAGGGCACGCTCAGCTACCAGCGAGCGGACGAGCTAGCGAATCAGAGCTACTTCTACGCGATCGCCGCAGGCAAGCCCGGCTGCTTTCCGTGGGTCGTCCAGCGTGGCACGACCGAGGAGATCATCCACGACAAGAACAGCGAGAAGTACAAGAATACGCGCAAGATTTCCTTTGCCGCGATCGGTCAGCTCGAAGCGGCCGCGTGCCTTCCGCACCGCATCATTCGCGTTCAAGTCACCGGTTGATCCTGGGGGGCACCCCGTGACCGACTACTGCGACAAGCGCGATCTTTACGACTTCGGACTGCCGCGAGGCGGGATTGCAAATCCCGCCCGTGTCTTGCACCCGCAGGGCACGGCCGATCCTACCGCGGACACGCTCACGCTGAACCAGCACGGTTTCGAGACTGGAGACTTGGTTCGTTTTCGGGCCGAGGGCGGCGGGTCGATGGCCGCGCCGCTCGTGGCGTACACGCCGTACTACGCGATCGAGGTCGACCAAGATCGATTCCAGGTGTCGGCCACGATCGGCGGCCCGGCCATTGATTTGACGACCGCCGGCAGCCGCATGGTGGTCTGGTTCGAGCTACCAGTGGACGCGTCGATCACGTACGCGTCCAGGCAGCTCGACGAAATGCTACCGGCACACGTCGTGCCGCTCGAGTTACCTGTGCCGCCGATCGTGAAGATGACGGCGGCTGAGCTTGCCGTCGCGAAACTAGCTAGTCGCGGCGGCTTTCAAAGCAAAAGCCTCGGCGACGTATTGGTCGAGGCGCAGAAGCGCATGACTCGCTGGGCCGCGGGCGTCCCGCTCCGCGGCGAGAATGCCCCGACCACGCATACGAATAATGCGGCGGTAGCGGCCGCGGCGCTGGACCCGACCGGTTGGAAATGCTTCGGTGGGATTTGATGTCCAAGAAAGTTCTCGCTTTGGCTGGTTTGCTCGCGTCCGCACTGGTTTCCGCGACGGTATTCGACCCCGCGCACGCTGCGTACTACACCGCGATCGCGGCGTTAGTGCACACGTTCGTCAATCCGAAAACGCCCACTACCGGACCATGATTTCGTGGCGCTTCGCGGCGACATCTCCTCCTTGAAGCGGTTGAAAGCGCACTTGCGCCAGCTGCCGCTTTCGCTCGCTCACGACGTTGCGCGCCGCGGTGCGCCCGCTATGACCGCGCTAACGCTCGATGCGTTCAACGCGGCGCGGAGCGTTTACGGCGAGGCGCGCCCGCGGAGTAGGTCTGGGCGCGTGCTGTCGCTTCGCAAGACGGGGGAGACCGCGCGGGAGTTGCGGTTCGTGGTGCAGGGCACGGTGATTCGCTGCATTCTCGGCCCGAAATACGCGCGGTATCTTGTGGGAAAGTACGGAATTCTACCGAACGGCGCCCTGCCCGTTGCTTGGTCGCGCAAGCTGTCGGCGCTTGTATCAGAGGCCGCGCCATGATCTACGAACTGGCCCGCGACATAGAGACGACGCTCACCCGCCGGAAGTTCCCCGTGCCATTCGAGTACGGTCCCGAGCGGTTGCAGCGGCAAATTTCGGAGTCGTGCGTAGTATTCGAACGCGACCGAGAAGCGGGCGACGGAATCCGAGCACCGATTGCGAACAAGGGAAATCCAAGGCGACGGGCGATCCGAGACCTCGGCGTTCGGGTCACTGTGTTCGCGAAAAGCGGTGTCCCCGGCGCGCGCACGAACGATCACGAGGCCGAGTGCGAGCAGATCGTGGACGCGCTCATTGTGGCGCTCTCGGAGTGGCTCGTGGAGTGCAAGACGGGCCTACCGCTGCCCGATTTCGCGGAAGCTCGGTACATGCACCCGACCGAATTCGAAGGCATGACGGCCGAAGCGTGGCCGGGCGTTGGGTATATCCTGGCGTTTCGCGTGCCACGGTCCGTTGACGTGCGCGACTATCTGTCCGCGGCGCGGCCGACAGGCTCGGCCGTAACCGTGGGCGGTTACGTGGAGATTCTGCAAACGGGCGCCACGGGCGATCCCGAGATCGTTGACATCACATGAGAAAGTCTATTTTTGGGTCCGCGGCGCTATTTCTGGTGTGTTGGTTTGGTACGATTGCAGCATTTTGGGCGTGCTCGTCCGCGAGCGATCCAGCCCGCGACGCGCGCGTTGCGCGCCAGGCGTTCGAGGCCGCCTGCGCGTTCGTCCCCGCCACGGCAGGCCGCGAGGCGCAGGACGTGTGCGCGGCCGTGCGCGGAACGTGTGAGGGGGCTGGCGGTTCTCCCTGAGCCTGCTAGGGCGCATTTCAATGGCCTCCGTACCCAGCGCAACTACGTCTGTCAGTGACACGGCGGGCACGCCCTCCGCGGGAACTGATCTGATTTGTGTTTTGGCTCCAGTTCCGTTGAATGCGGACATCGTTCCGCGGCTGTATGGGAACGCCGCGGCCGTGTATTCGTACCACGGCTATTCGATCGGAGTCGAGTACGCGGCGCTTCACGCGAAGTTAACCGGAAAGTCGTTCTTATTTGTCGGCTTGCCGATCGGAACGCCGGGCGCGGTCGGTCGCACGGATGCGAGCGGCAACACCGGAACAAGCGTCGTGAGCGCGGCCGCGGGCGGTAGCGGCGTGTTGATGGCACATGAGGGCTCGGCCACAATCGTTCGCGGCGGCCTGGTCGGTACTGATCAGATCGCGTTTGACTTGTCGTGCGACAAGACCCGGTCCACGAAGCGCGTCCGCTTGGGAACCGCGAACTCTTACACCATTCCGCATCTAGGGGTTACGCTTTCGTTTGGCGCGGGAACGCTCGTCGCTGGCGACGTTGCGCTTACGTGGGTTGGCACCGATCCTCGCGCGGCGTCGGGGGACCTCACCACGGCGCGTACGCGGCTAGCATCGCAGTTGAAGCAATTCCGATCGATCATGCTCGCCGCGGGCGACTTCCAGGACTCGACCGAGGCGACGGCATTCCTGACCGAGCTCGAGGCGTACAAGAACAGCAACCAGCGCTTCATTTATGGCCGCGCTTCGCTGCGCGATCGACTCCCGCAAGCGGCGCTCGGACAGGTCGTGGCGCGCATGACCGGAAACCCGAACCTTACTTTCGCGGAAGTTGGCGGGTCCGGCGACACGATCACGCGGTCGGCGGGTTCCTGGATCACGGACGGTTTCGCGGTCAACGACTGGGTCACGATCACCGACTCGGCCAGCAACAATGTGTCGGGCCCAATCGCGTCGCTCTCTGCGACTGTGCTCACTCTCGGCACCACGGACTTGACGCCGGAAGGCCCCGTCGGAAACGTCACGGTCGTCGGGTCTCCGACGATCACGTTTGCCGAAGTCGGCGGCGCGGGTGACACGATCATGCGCTCGCGCGGTTCGTGGCTGGACGACGGTTTCCGCGTCGGGGACAAGATCGTCGTGGCCGGGTCCGCGTCCAACAACATCACGGCCGCGCAAGGTTTGGCCGCGGTCACGGCCACCGTGCTTACGCTCGGTACGGACGATCTCGCGGCGGAGGCGATCGCGTCAAGCGCCTTGACGATCACGGCCGGTCAAACTAAAGCCGCGTGGGTGGCGGATTTGGAGGCTACATTCGCGGGCGTGAACTCGCACGATGGGCGTCTCGACCTTTCGATGGGTAAGGGCCGCTATCCGAGCGCATTCACTGGTTGGAATTTCCGCTACCCTTCCGGCTGGGCGGCGTCGCTGCGAGAGTATCAACACGATCTGCACGTAGCGACCTGGCGCAAGTCGGACGGGCCTACAGGGTTCGATTTGTTCGACGAAGATGGCTTGCTCGTGGAGTGGGATGATCGCCCAGACGTGGACGGCGGCGCGGCCAGCGCGGCGCGCTTCACGTCGTTCCGAACGTGGCCTAACGGGCCACAAGGCGCGTTCGTCACGCAATCGCTCACGCGTGCGGACGAAGGCTCACTCCTGTCTCAGACTCACAACATCGCGGTCGTAAACCTGGCTTGCACGGTCAATCAGCTAGCGACCGAGAATGTCGTCGGTCGATCGCTGCAGCTCAACGACGACGGCACAGCCACTACCGAGTCGTTAAATCAGATCCGGGACGAGGTCAACGCCGCTCTCGCGAACGAGCTCCTAATCAACAAGAAGGGCGAGGGCCCGCGCGCGTCGAAAGCGCTCTGGACTCCGTCCACGGACGATGTGCTGAACATCCCTGAAGCCAATCTCACGGGTGTGCTCGTGCTCAATCTCAACGGCACGATCCACTCGGTCAACACCAGCGTCGCTCTCTCAAGCGGGGGTCAGCAATGAGCTCTAACGACTTTCCAGTACTCGACGGCATTACGCCGAGCTACGCGGACATCAAGGTCACGTTTTCCGGTACTGACCTGACGATCCTCGAAATGGACGACATCAAGTCGATCAACACGGGGACGACTGTGGAAGTCGGCGAGAAGCGCGGCGCGTCCGGCGGCCGCGTCATGAAGCGCACCACGGGCTCGGCGAAATACGAGGCCAGTGCCACGCTCTACCGCGAGGGGTATCAGAAGCTCTTGCGGCAGCTGAAGGGTAAGGCCCCCTTGCGCCGCGGGAATCAGCGCGCGATCTCGCTCGTTCACTTCCAGGTCAAAGTCTCGCACACTCCTCCCGGTTCGACCGAGGTGTTCGAGTACGTGATCAAGGGGTGCCGCTTGCTCGGACGCGACTTGAATTCCGCGGAGGGCAACGACGCGGACACGGTCGACATCAAGCTCAATCCGATCGAAATCGCCGACATCATCGACGGCGAGGAAGTGGTGCTGCTGTGACCGATCCCGCGCCGATCAACGAAACAGACCTCGAACGCCTCGGCCGCGAGCGCGACGAGAAGCGAGCGAAAGCGAAAGCCGCGTGGGAGGCGCAACGCGTGCTCGACCTTCGGGCACTCGGTGACCTCGAGGACGAGCACGGGCTATCCAGCGTCGGATTCTTGAACGTCCCGCACACGCCCGGTCTGCCAACACTGATCGCGTGCAAGGTTCCCGAGCCAAAGTACTTCAAGAGGTACAAGGAACGCGTGAGGCCGAAAGGTGCTAAGGCGGAGATTGGGAACATTTCGGACGCGCTAGACGAACTCGGCGCGGCGTGCCGGATCTACCCGGATGACGACACGTTCAAGGCCTTGCTCGACGCGCGCCCCGGCGTGCTCACTCAGCTCGGGTCAAAAGCGGCCGAGCTGGCCAGCGCGCACGAGGCCGACGACGCAAAACCCTGAGCGCGCGCATAACTGAGGCCCAAGCGCGCCCAGCCGTCCTGGCCGAGGGCCTGTTAGAGTGGTTTCCCGCGGCGCATGAGACGTACTCCGCGCGCGCGGCCGCGCATGTAGTCGCGGAGTTCGTGATTCTGGTGTCGTCCGTGCTACGGAAAAAGTGAGCCCATGGCTGACACGGAATATGTAATCGACATCGCAGCCAAGATGTCCGGGGAGGAAACTCTCGGGCAGCTGGACGAGTATGCGTCGAAGCTCACCGGCGCCGGCAAGAACGCGGAGTTCTTCCAGCGGGCGCTACAGTCCGTCGGAGGCGAATTGAAGGCGGCGCGAGCCGCGAGCGAACAAGCGGCCGCGGCCGTGCGCGATGCGGGTGCGGAGTACAAGGAACTCGAGAAGGCCGCGGTAAAGGCAGCGAAGGAAGAAGAGAAAGCCGCGAGGCTCGGCGTTATTCGCCCCGAAGTAGCCGCGGCCAGCGCGGCGGCCAGCGCTGCACTCGAGAAGCACGCGGGGGTCCTGAAGTCTCTCGAGACCGCGGCAAGCTCCGCGAAAGGCAAAGAGGACGCGCTGTCGCGGACGCTCGAGAACGTGCGCACGCTTAGTGGACACGCGAACAAGGCAATTACTGGTCAGGCCGAATCCCTCGAGAAACTCCGCTCGGGTCTGAGCGTGGCGGGCCCGGTCGGTCGGCTTGGGTCGGCACTCCTTGCGCCCGCGCAGGGTTTCGCGAAACTGTCCAGCGAGGTAGGCTCGTCACGCGCCGCCATGTTGCTAGGCGCGGCGGCCGTCTCCGGGTTGATCGTGGCAGTCGTGGCGCTCACAGCCGCAGCGATCGCGGGAGTGGCAGCGATCGCGGCATGGGCCGTGAGCCTCGCGGACGCGAACCGAACCGCGGACTTGACAGCGGAGGGCGTGGCGGCGCTGCACCCCGAGATCGCGGCACTGTCGGAGACGTTCGCGGCGCTGCAAGCAGAGACTGGGCTATCTACAGCCGAGCTCACGGGGCTCGTTAAGCAACTCAAAGCCGCACATGTCACCGCGAGCGACATGCCGGCGGCGCTGCGCGCGGCCGCGCTCGCGGAAACGGCACTTGGCAAGGGCGGGAGCGCGGAGTTCTTCGAGCAACTTGCCCAGGGAAAAAAGTCGGTCGGCGACCTGTCTGCGGAGTTTGCCACGAAGCTCGGCCCGATCGCGGCCAGGCAAATGCTCGGGTTAGACAATCTTTCTAAGCGGCTGAAGAACAGCATCTCCGGGATTTTCGGCTCGCTGAATATCGAACCCGTGCTCGCCGGGCTGTCTACGCTTGTCGGTCTGTTCGACGAAACATCCGCTAGCGGGCAGACGCTCAAGTTTCTCTTCGAGACCATTTTCCAGCCGATCCTAGATCAGGGTCAACGCGCCGCGTTCGTGATCGAGGCGTTCATACTGGGCTTCGAGATCGGTTTGGTCAAACTCTACATCGCGGCGAAGCCGGCGATCCGCGCGATCAAAGAGTTCTTCGGTTTGAAAGACTCCGGGCTTGGCGACACGCTGAATATCGCCAAGTTAGCTGGGGAGGCGATGGTGCCTTTGTTCGTCGCGTTCGCCGCGACCGTGGGAGTTCTCGTCGCCGTGATCGGAGTTGCGCTTGTGGGCGCGATGGCCCTGGCGTTGCCATTCTGGGTAGCCACGACTGCGGCGATCGCGGCGGTAACGGCGATCATCTACGGCGTCGTGGAAGCGCTAAAATATTTTTGGGGTCTCGGGCAGCAAGTGCTCGGCTTTCTCGGCGGGTTCGG
>JAEUAF010000932.1 GCA_019695485.1 Sorangium sp. | reverse complement strand
ACCTACGTGTTACTCACCCGTGCGCCGCTGTACCGGGGCCGAAGCCCTTTCTCGCACGACTTGCATGTATTAGGCGCGCCGCTAACGTTCGTTCTGAGCCAGGATCAAACTCTCCAGTTTGAATCCTTCGGCAAGTCGCAGATTTTACTCCGCAGACCGCCATATTGCTCGCTACTGTGCACTCATCGACTTCGGGGGACGAAGCCAGATGGTGCGGATACTCACGCGATTTCTCGCGTACAATCAGATTCAGTTTTCAAGGACCGAGGGGAGTTTTTTTCCCGTTCGGGGCGGCGGAACCTAGTCTCGGGAGAGTTTCTTGTCAAACTCTTTTTGAGACTTTCTTTTCCGTCTCCTGCCCGGAGGAGCTTTCCTATTTGGTAAAGCCGCTCCGGGCGCCCCGGCGGTGTCGCCGAGGGGGCGGATACATGGATCGGTCCGAACTCATCGGCAAGAAGTTTTTTAGAAATCATAGAAAACGCCGTCAAAATCGAGAATCAAAAGCGCGTTTCGGGCGCTCGACCGAGCGGAGCGGCCCGCGGGCCACGCAAAAATCGGCGCGGTCGGCCAGTCATTTACGTCGCAGGTGTTCAGTCAAATACCGAGTTTGGCCCGCGCACCAACTCGATAATTTCTTCTGCGAGGGTTTCCGGGGGGTCGTCCAGCTGACGATTTCCTGGTTTGGGGCGGCGCGGCCCTGCGTTTGGTCAGGTCGGCTCGCCCGCGAACCAGTGGCCGAGGGGTTCTCGGACAAGGACGAGCTCCGCCCCCGAGCCCAAGCGCGTGAGGTACCCGGTCTCATTGCGCCCGAGATCCCCCGTCTGGAACTTGCCGAGCACTTCCACCGGGATCCACGCGCCCTCTAGCCAGATGGCCAGCGGACGACGGCGATCACGCGGATCGATGCGCACGTCGACACGCAGCCAGCGCAGTCGCTCAGGGACGCCGCGTGCAGCGAGCCCTGCTTCGCGTTCGAGCTCGCGCGCAGCTTCACCCAACGCGCGACGCGGGCTCTTGAACGCGCGCGGCGGCAGAACGAGCACAATCGCGTAGCCCTCGCTCATCATCCACACCGCGAAGCTCTGCTTTTCGGAGCGCACCAAGAGCTCGTGCGTCTCTTGCCAACCAGCCACGCGCGTCTCTTTGAAGAACGACATGACCAGGCGCCATTCGGCGGCGGCGACGCGCATGTCGAACGGATTGACGCGCCCCGCGTAGTCGACGGTCTCGCCCTCGGCGTCGACGAGGGCCGCGCCAAGAGCATTGCCGGACTCGCACAACCTCAACAAAATGGCGCTGAATTGCGACGCCGCTTGGTCCCTGACAACGAACGCCCGGCGCAGGATCTTCATTGCAGGAGCTTCTGAGTCTCCTGCTCGTTGTTGCGACTGAGCTCGACGGGGGTCGCTTGGCGCAGGCGTTGAATGAGCACGCGGCGCAGGTTGTCAGCGCGTCGTGCCAACACTTCGGGCCCAAGCGCCCGGCGGCGGTCCTCGAGCGGCACGCGGCGTTCGGGCAGACGCTCTTCGAGCAGAATGACGTGAAAGCCGAACGAGGTCTCCACGAGTTCACTCTGCTCACCGACTTTCGAAAGTGAGTTCGCGGCCTTCGCGAATGTTGGGTCGAACTCGGCGTCGGGGGCGTGCTCGGGGTCTGTCGAAATGCCGCGCCCGTCCGCGGCGATGAAGGGCAACCGCTCGGCGCGAACACGCACGCTGCCTGCAGGGACCGCCTGCGCCGCTCCAATGAACGCCGCGGGCGCCAGCACATCCCGAACGCTCCTGGCGATGGCCTCGGCGACGCG
This sequence comes from Sorangium sp., assembly GCA_019695485.1. Classification (GTDB taxonomy): domain Bacteria; phylum Myxococcota_A; class Polyangia; order Polyangiales; family Polyangiaceae; genus PMG-095. Next base: position 18,860 of record JAEUAF010000932.1, on the reverse strand, counting down.
ACGGGCGTCGTCCCGATTGCGGCCACCCTCCGCAAACAGCGCTACGGCGTGCGTGACGCGCACACTGGGCGGGCGATCGAGGTCCGTCCAACGCGCGCGGGTCACCTCATCCACCTCGGCATCGGTGGGAGCGCCGGCCAGATGCGCTTCGCGAACGAGTGTCTCGAGGAGCGCGCGCGACAAGGCGGCCCGCTCGATGGTTGCCCTGAAGCCGGCGGGTAAGCGCTCTCGGGCCTCCGCGGCGAATACCGCATCGGAAACGGCGCGGTCCAGGGCTTGCGACGGCGAAATTGTCTGCGTCGACGCAATCGACTGCACCATCGACTGGCGAAGCGGGGTTCTGGCGACCTCAGCCACCACTCCAACGGGCAGCGTTTTTGATCGGCTTTCGGGGGCTGAGCGCGAGCAAGCGCCGAGCCACCCCGCGAGCAGAATGGGAACGAAGTGCGCCGAGCAGAGCGTGCGGCTCGACCACGCACGAGGCAAGCCGAGAGCTGCCTCGTGATGCGTCATCGCGTCCCAGCCTTGGGGCGCAACAGCTGAGTTGCGGCGCGCAGCGTCGCGAGACCGACCACCACCCAGTACAAGGCCAACAAATCGCGCCGATCGGCGAGCAAGTTGAGACCGACCGCGAACGCCACCACGGCCAGCACGAGCAACAGCACGCTGAGCATGTCGACGAAGCGCGTCATGTGACCGTCGCGCGGGTAAAGGTCATGAGATCAGCGCTCCAGCATCCAAAACATTGCGCCGAGGCCGACCACGATGATGGTCAGGGCCAGCGCGGACGACGCACTGTTGTAGCGCTCCGCCGGCGTGGGAAGCTCGCGCGGAGTGCGTTCGAGCGCAATGCGCGTCGCGCCCGCCACCGTCAGCAGGCTCGTGAGGAGCGCGAGAGACTGCGCCAAAACCCCGTGGCTGGGCCGACTGGTGCGGAAGGCCAGGGCCAGCAGGATGCCCGCGCCGAGCACGCCGAGGCCCAAAATGAGCTCTGCGCTCAGGCTCCACACCTTGCGCGGCTTGAGCACCGGACCGGGCAACACGTGGGGATCCTTCTCCGGGATCTGGCGTCGAGCCCGAAGTTCCCCCCAACCGAACGCGAACAACATCCACGCCATCGCCCCAAATGCCGACCGCACCGCGCTCGCTCCGAGCGAGGTTCCAGTCGCGTGAAGCAGCATCCACGTTCCAAGCGAGGCACCCACGAACCCGTAAATTCCGAAACCAATCTCGAGCAGCGGCCCGCGCAACGCCACGACAGGGCTCAGCAGCAACGCCGCCAGCGCCCCGGCGGCCAGCAGCCGAGCCGACTTCGGGGCGTGTGGCGCAGCCACCGGCAACGCGACGGTCGTGGCCCAAGCGTAGAGTCCGGGGAGCAGGGCGCTCACTCGGACCGCGCGCCGGATCGGCTCCCGAACGCGATCCATCAGCCGTACCCGCTCACCCGGAGAGGCTCTCCACGAGACGCGTGAAGGTCAACACTGGATGCCCTGTGGCGCCCTTCGGGAGCACCCCCTTGGCGCGCTCGCTCAGCACGGGACCGGCAATGTCACAATGAATCCAGGGCGTCTTGCCGACGAACTCGCGCAGAAAGAGCGCGGCGGTAATCGAGCCGCCGTAACGATCGCCAGTGTGTTTGAGGTCGGCGATATCGCTCTTCAAGCTCTCCGCCAAATCCTCCAACAGCGGCATGCGCCAAAAGCTCTCGCCGGCGCCGCGGGCTGCTTCGTCGAGTGAGCGCGCCAGCTGGTCATCCGCCGTGTAGAACGCGGAGCACGATTTCCCGAGGGCGACGAGCGCGGCTCCAGTCAATGTCGCAGCGTCGACGATCAGGTCGGGCTTGAGGCGCGTCGCGTAGCTGAGCGCGTCCGCGAGCACGAGCCGACCCTCGGCGTCCGTGTTGATGATCTCGACGGTCTTACCGTCGAGCGAGGTAAAGACGTCCGCGGGGCGATAGGCGGCCGCGTCGGGCATATTCTCGGCGGCGCCGATGATGCCGTGGACCTCCACGTCCGGCCTGAGTGCGCCCACCGCAGCCATCAACCCGAGCACGGCGGCGGCCCCACCCATGTCGGACTTCATTTCACCCATTCCGGCTGCCGGCTTGATGCAAAGGCCACCCGAATCGAAGGTGAGCCCCTTGCCGACGAACACGACCTTCTTCTTTTTGCGCCGCGGGGCGTAAGTCATGTGAATGAAGCGCGGTTCGTGAACGCTACCCTGGCCGACGGCGTAGTGGAGATTCATCCCCGCCGCGAGAATGCCGCGCTTATCCAGGATTTTGATCTTGAACTTGTGGGCCTGCGCGACTTGGCGCGCGAGCTTGGCGAGCGTCTCTGGGTAGAGCACGTTCGGCGGTTCGTTGACCGCGTCCCGAGCGATGCCAACGGCGCGCGCGAGTTCGAGACCGAGAGCCAAAGCCTTCTTGGTCTCGAGGCTCGGCTTGGCGCCAGGAATGCACACGCTGACTTTGCCGAGCTCGGTCTTGGGCCGACGTTCGCCCGTGAAGTATTTGGTGAAGCGATAGGCACCCAGCCCGACGCCCTCGCCGATCGCTCTCAAATCGACACTCGCACTCGGAAGCACGACGACCACGCTCTTGGCGCCCTGCCCAGCGGCGCGCACGCCGGACGCGATCAACGAGCGCTGGCGAGCGGAGGTGAAGTCCTCCGGGGCGCCGGCACCTAAGAGCAGTAGTCTCGCTTGCTTGAATTTTCCGAGCGCCGGAACCTCGAGCAGTTGCTCAGGCTTGCCCTCGAACTCGACGGCCTTGGCGTGCGCGAGCAGCGCGCCACCCAGCGTGCGGTCGAGCGCGCGAATCGTGGGGTGCTCACCCAACGCCGATGCGTAGACGCAAACGAGGAGCGCGTCCGCGCTTTCCGACAATGGGTCAGAGGAACTGATCGATACCGAGAGCGACATTTTCAGCTAGGAGTAGCACTCCTCCGAAAAAGTTTCTCCACTTGTGCGCTGACGCCGACCGGCGTTCTGGGCGAGTTGCCCGCCCCCACGCGAGATGGCGGGGCGGATTGGGAGACAGCTCGGACGGGATGCGCGTCGTCGCAAGGTCCGTTATCCTTCGGGCATGAGGTTGCGGCCGGGAGTCGGTTGCTTGAGCTGGGCGCTCGTCATAGGGCTGTGCTGGGCATCGGCGGCCCAGGCTGAAAGCTCATTTCCCGCGGAAACGCCCGGCCCGGCTGCGACGCCGAGCGTGGCACCCGCTCCGCCGCCAGCGCCAGCGCCGCCACCTGCCTACACGGCGGCAGCGCCGAGCCCACCCCCGCCAACTCCGCCGCCCGCCGCGGCACCGAGTGCCGCTCCTGGCCCAGCTGTGCAACAGGCTCCGCCGCCCGCGGCGGCGCCAACCCCTGCAGTGTCGCCTCAGGTTGCCCCGCCAGCCGCGGAACCCATTCGAGAGCCTCCCCCTCCACCACCACGCCCGCCGGCCTCGAGTTTGCCCATGTTTTCGATTCGGGCGGACCCGCTAGAGTGGCTCCTCAACGGGCGACTCGGCATCGAGCTCGAGTCCGAGGTCTACAAATTCATCAGCTTCGAGCTCGTCCCCGAATTCGTCACCAGCGAATTGCCGCCTGTCCTAAAACAGAGCTTCAGTGGGGTCGTTTCACAGAAGTCGGACGGCATCGGCGCGCTGTCGGGGGCGGCGGCCAGCGTTGGCTTTTGGTTGAATGGCAAGCCCCTGCGCGGCTCGGTGATCCGCGCGATTATCACGAACCGCGGGTATCGCTACGCGGCCACAGATGACCAGACGGGCAAAGAATTCGACCACGTTTCTCACGTGGAACGCCGGTTTTATGGCTACTATGGCTCCCATAGCGTGTGGGGACCCTTCACGATCGCGGGCGGGATCGGCATCGGTGTGGAGCTCAACAAGGAGCGGCGTTGCATGACTCGCGTACCGGGCGTCTTCAGCTCGAATTGTCCCAAAGATGGGCTCGCGATCGCGATGGATCCCACCTATTCTCAGGGGCTTGGCGACCTGAACTCCTGGACCTATCCGATCGAGTTCTTGCTCCGTCTCTCGCTCGGCGTTGCGTTCTGAAACGAGGCTTATCTTGGAAACGAATGGGAGTCGCTCAGTCGTTATCGTCACGGGTGCCGCCGGCGCGCTCGGCTCAGCGCTCGTGCGCTACCTCGCAGCACGCGGTCGCAGCGTCGTTGCCATCGACCGCCCTGGTGCAAGCGCTCGCCTGGCCGAGGTCGCGCGCGAAGCGGCCGGCGTCACGCCGATTGAACTCGAGGTAAGCTCGTCGGAAACCTGGTCGCCCGTGATCGAACGCATCACGACGGATCTGGGTGCACCCGCCGGCGCGGTGCTGGTCGCCGGCGGCTACAGCGGCGGCAAGCGGTTCTTCGAGGGCGACTCTGACGCGACCTGGCACAAGATGATGGAGCAGAACCTCGAAAGCGCGCGCGTGTCATTGCAGGCGTTGCTGCCGCCGATGGTCGAAAAGAAACGGGGCAGCATCGTGTTGATCGGATCGCGCGCCGCTGTCCGTCCCTGGGAAAGCCGCGGCGCTGCAGCTTACGCAGCCAGCAAAGCGGCCGTGATCGCGCTGACCCAGGCGATCGCGGCCGAGGTGCTGGACGACGGGGTGCGGCTCAACGCCGTTCTACCCAGCACCATTGACACGCCGGCGAACCGAGCTGCCATGCCGAGCGCCGACGCTTCACGCTGGGTGTCGCGCGAGTCGCTCTGCGAGGTCATCGGATTCTTGTTGTCGGACTCAGCGCGCGATATCTCCGGAGCTGTGCTGCCTGTTTACGGGCGCGGCGGCGTTTAGTTCGCACGCGGGACGCGCCGCGCGCACGAGCTCAGTCCCAGTAGCGTTCAACCGTGATGTGACCGGGTTTGCGCGTGCGGTGCCGGTTCAAACCGCGCGCCGCGAGCAGCGCTAGCAATTCGTCGATCATCGCCGGATTGCCACAGAGCATGAGGTGAGATCGCTCAGGCGAGATAGCAACGCCAGCGCGCTCCTCGAGCTCTCCCGTGGCGAGCGCCTGGGTGATTCGGCCGTGCAGTGCGTCGGGGGCTTGCGGGTCGCGACTCACCACGGGAACGCGCGCCACGCGGCCCGGATGTTGGACCGCGAGCGCCGCGATTTCTTCGGCATACGCGAGCTCTGCCGCGTGGCGTGTGCCGTGGACGACGACCACACGCTGAAAGCGACGCAGCGCCTCACCCGCGCGCAGCATCGAAATGAAGGGGCCCAGCCCTGTCCCGGTGGCCACCATCCACAGCTCTTCGGCCGGGGGCACCCAGTCGAGAGTGAAGAAGCCTTGGGGCTTGGGGTCCACCCACAAGGCCGCACCTGGTTCTAGGCGCACGAGCGCTGGGGTTAGCGCGCCCCCTGAAACCTCGGTTACATAGAACTCGAGGTGCGCACCAGGCGCCGAGGCGAGCGAGTAGGCCCGCCGCACCATTTGACCATCGAGCATCAGCCCTAGGTTCAAGAACTGCCCGGGCACGAAGGGCGCCACCTCTGCTTCGACGCTGAGCGTGAAAAGTCCGGGGTTCCACTCACGGCGAGCCACGACCCGGCCCTGAGACAATGTGCTCATTGGTACTCTTCACTTACCAGGCGGGCTTGGGGCTTCGCCACCGTCCGCGGGGCCGTTCGCTGGGAGGCCGGGAAAAACGGGCGACGCGCCGCGCGCAGTTAATGAAGCCCAGCCGCCCCGCCAAAAACTGAGTCATTTGGGGGCAGAGCGTGTAGGCTAGTGGTCTCGAATGCCGCTTCCCGTCACGTGTCCAGCGTGTGGAAAGAGCTTCTCCATCTCTGACGAGATCTTTGAGCAAAAAATCAAAGGGCGCGTCGTCACGGTGAAGTGCAAACAGTGCCAATCACCTATCCGGGTGGATGGCACGAAGGGACTCGCTGGCGTCAAAATCGGTCCGCCGCCGGCGCCCGCCGCCGCGGCGCCCAGTGCTCCAGCGGCAGCCGGAAGCGCGACGTCGGCTGCGGGAGAGCCCGCGGCGCAGACCCGCGCCGAAGCCGAGCCCGCGGCCGCGCAAGAGCCCGAGGCTAAGAGAGCTGCTGACACTGGAGGCCAATCAGCGGCTGCCCAACCGAGCGAAGAAGCGCCGGCCCAACCCGCGGCAGACAAAGCCACACCGCCAGCCGCTGCAGAGCCGGCCGCGGTCGCAGCGCCACCGGCGGCCGCCCAAGAGACGACAGCAGCTTCTGGTGCAGAGGCGCCTCTCGCTGTGGCCCCGCAGGCTGCAACTGCGGAGGCGGCGCCGGTCGCAGCTTCCGCAGCGGCCGACCCAGGCCCTGCGCCAGTGCCAAAAGCGGACTCCGCGGCGGCGCGCCCGGACACGTCCGAGGCAGAGCGCGCTGCTCCGGCAGCGAAGCCCGACGCACCCAAAGCAGCGCTCGGAACGCGCGCCACAGGAGCCGCCCGAACCTTCAAAGCCGCAGATCGCGGCGGCGCCACTCCCGGGCCGAGTCCGAGCGCAGCGAAGGGCGCACCCGCATCACCTGCAGCGGCGCCAGCACCCGCTGCGCCAGCACCCGCTGCACCAGCACCCGCGGCGCCAGCACCCGCTGCACCACAACCCGTTGTCGAACCCGCCGCTGCCCCGCCGGCAATTGTCGCGTCTAGTACGCTACTGTTCGCGGTCGATCTTCCGGGGGGCGATCGCGAGCTCACCGAAGCGCAGATTGCCGAGGCCATCGCGCGTGGCGAGATCGCTGAAACGACCCTGGTTTGGCGCGAGGGCATGCAAGAGTGGCTCGAGGTCAAGAAGGTTGCGGAACTCGCGCGCCATCTGAAGCCAGTCGCACCAAAGTCGGACGCCAAGGCCAGCGCAAAAGCGGAGCAAAAGGCGCCCGCAACGACCCCCAAGCCTGACGGCGTCGCAACGAAATCGGAAGCGAAGCCTGGCGCTCGTCCCCCAGCGACGGCAACGCCAGCCGCACGCTTTCGTCCGCGCCAGCCGACCATCCCCATGGGGATGCTGCCCGATCAGCTGCTCGCCGAAGCGAGGGCACAGGCGGAGCGCGCGACAGCGGCCGCCGCCGCGATGGCGAGCGAGGCTGCTGCCGCACAGGCGCTTGCCCCGGCCGTGACCCCTGACCTCCCGCCGGTCGGCTCACCCGGCGTGCCCGCCGCACCGGTACTCCGGAGCCCACCGCTGGCCGCACCTTCCGCTGTCGGTCGGGACCGGGACGCGCCGTCGCCACGACCGCCTGCGCCCGCCCCGCGCGCTCTGCCGGAGGCGAAACCCGCTGCAAATCTGAAGGATACGCCGAAGTTGGGTGCCAAGGCTCCCATCCCCGTCCGACCCGTTCAAGTGCCGGACATGTCGGATGAAGAGCCGACCGTCATGCGGCCGTTTCCGTTCGGCGAGCTCGACGTCACGCCGGGCGTCAAGCGCTCCGTGCCCCCCACGCCGCCCGCTCCGCGTCCGCCCGGACCGCCACCACGCGCACCGGAAGCGGCTCCGGCAGCAGCCGCCGCTAGTTCGCCCTGGGGCGCAGCGGCTGCCCAGTTGCTGAAGCCCCCGGCGCGTCGCGCGTCTTCTGCTGACTTGGGTACGGCTCCGGCGGATCGCCGCGCCCCAGTCGATACCTACCGGGCTACCCCAGAGGCCAAGCTCGGCTGGTTTCCAGAGTCGGACTCCGCCCCTCCACCTCCCGCGCCAGGAAGTTCACCATTTCCCGTGGGTGCGCCAAGAGCTCCGTTGCCGAGCAGCCCGTTTGGTCCCAGCGCGCCCGGCTTCGGTCCGCCGTTTGCGGGCGCGGGAGGCGGACCCGCAGCAGCGATTCCACCTGCCACTCCGTCGGGCACTGCGCCCGCGACAAGCTTCGATGAGGTGCCGGGGTTCAAAGGCCAGAACCGAAGCAAACTCTGGATTCTGATCGCGGTCGTCGCAGTGGTGGTAATTGCCGTCGTCGTGGCAGTGATGAGCCGGGGCGACACCCCGCCGCCCGCCGCTCCGGCACCCGAATCCCACGCCTCACCGGGTGCCGCGCCCGAACCTGGCCCGCCTACGGGGGACACCGCGAACAATCCGGCGCCGCCGAACGCGGGCAGCGAGCCGACACAGCCGCAGCCGCAAGCTGCTCCTCAAAAGGGTCCGGGCGGTGGCTTTGCGGACCTCTTCGCCGAAGGTGCTAAACACGCGCAAGGCAGCGGGCAAGAGCGCTTCGACGCCGGGGCCGCCAAGAACGCCTTGGACGCTCAGCTTCAAGATGCGGCGCGCTGTCGAGAACCCGGTGGACCCACCGGGCTCACCCAGGTCGCAGTTACCTTCGCGCCGAGTGGCGTCGCAACGAGCGCGCTGATCTCGGAGCCCCCGTTCGCCAACACGAGCGTCGGCACCTGCATCGTCAACGCGATGAAACGGGCACGGATCAGGCCGTTCAGCGGCGCACCGAGTACCGTAAGCGAACGCATCAGCATTCGCTGAGCGTGGTGGCCGGCGCCGGACGCCCGCAGTGAGGCCTGACGACTAGAACCGAATCAGGACGCTGCCCCAGTGGAAGCCCGCGCCCAGTGCGAGCAGGCACACGAGCTGCCCTTCGCGTAAGCGACCGTCCCGACGCATCTCGTCGAGCAAGATGGGGATGGTGGCGGCTGACGTGTTGCCACAGCGATCGATATTGGAGGGCATCTTCTCGGGAGGCACGCCGAGACGCTCGCACACCGATTCGTTGATGCGCTGATTCGCCTGGTGCGCAACGAACCAGTCGATGTCGTTCACGCTGATGCTGGCCTTCTCGCAGACGTCCGTGACCGAGCGCGGGAGCTTGGTGACGGCATGCTTGAAGACATCGCGACCATCCATGTGAATGAACGGCGAGTCGAGGATGCCGGTTTGCTGTCCCGAAGGCGCACGACGAAAGCCGGCTGGGATGCATAGCTGATGAGCAAAGCGGCCGTCGCTGTGTAAGTCGACCGCCAAGATCCCCGCCTCGGGTCGCTCAGCACGCTCGACCACGATAGCGCCGGCGCCGTCGCCGAAAATCACGGCCCAACCGCGCTCACGCGTCGCGCGCTCCCAATCCTCCGCGCTCGGCCGCCCTTCGCGCGTGCCCTCGAGCAAATCCCAGTCGCGCCAAGGCATCACTGCCGCGTGCGCCTCTGCTCCGACGATCAGGATTCGGCGCGCGGAGCGGCTATTGAGCAAGGACTCTGCGACCTGAAACGCAAACAGCATCGCCGCACACTGCGTCCGCAGATCGAGCGCCGGCACCCCGACGCAACCGAGCCGCGCGCCCAACATCGTCCCAGGGCCTGGGAAGATGTTGTCCGGCGTCATCGTGTTGAAGAGGATGTAGTCGATGTCGGCGGGGCCGAGCCGCGCGTCCGCCAGGGCCTGCTCGCTGGCGACGAGGGCCAGATCCGAAGCGCCAAGACCTTCCGGACAGAAGTGGCGCTGCGAAATGCCAGTACGCTTGCGAATCCACTCGTCGTTCGTGTCGAGAACACGGGCGAGATCGTGATTGGTGTACGGACGGCCAGGGAGATAACGGCCGGTTCCAATGATGCTGAGGCCGGGCATGAAGAAGCAATTTCGCCCCCCGCAGGGGAGGTCCCAAAAAGACGGAGAGCCGATCGAACCGAGGGTGGGGACTCTTAGCCTAGCTTGCGCGTCGAGTCATCGACGCGACGCAGCGCAGATTGGGCGCCCCAACGAATGCTGAACAAACAATCAACCCATCGAAAACTATTCAGTATTTTTACTCACCAGGGGCGTTCCGCCCCCGCTGCCGAATAGGCGATTGCCAGGTCGTCGAAAAACGTGGGGTAGGTTTTTGCGACGCAAGCGGGGTCTTCGATAGAAATGCCGCCCGTGATCGCGCCCAGGACGCCGAAGCTCATGGCCATGCGGTGATCGTTGTAGGTGCGGACCATGGCGGGGGTGAGCGGGCGCGGCTCGATGGCCAGCCAGTCGTCGCCCGTGGTTACGCCCTGGCCCAAGCGTGCGAGCTCGGTCGCGGTGGCGGCCAAGCGATCGGTTTCCTTGATGCGAATGTTTGCGACATTTCGGATCCGGGTCGGTCCACTGAGCAACGGCGCGAGGGCCGCCAGGGTCATGACCGTGTCGGATACGTCGCGCATGTCGACGTCGATGCCACGCAGCGTTCCGGTTCCCCGAACGATGGTTCGATCGGCATGTTTTTCCACGTGCGCGCCGGCCTGCGCCAAAAGATCCACGAACGCGTAGTCACCCTGCAACGCCCCCGTGCCGAGCCCGGGCACCTCGACGCTCCCTTGGCTACCGAGCGCAAGCGCGAACGGGTAGCTGGCGGCCGTGGCGTCGGGTTCGACGTGGTAGTCGCGAGCACGGTAGCCGTGCCCCTTGCGCACCTGATAACCCGTCGCCGTTTCGTCCACTACCCCTCCAAATTCGGCGATCATTCGGCGCGTGATGTCGACGAAGGGGCGGCTCACGAGGCTGCCCTCGATTTCGATCTCCACATCGCCTTCAGCGAGACCGGCGGCCATCAGCAGCGCGGAGAAATACTGGCTCGAACGGTCGCCCTGCATGCGCAGCCTGCCACCCGGTAGCTTACCGCCACGCACCGTGAGCGGGGGACAGCCGGTCTCGCAGGTGACCTCGACGCCGAGTTGCCGCAAGCCATCGACCAGAACCTGAATTGGGCGACGTGCCATGGCTTCGTCGCCATAGAGCGTGGTTTCGCCGTCGACGAGGCAGGCAAGCGCTGCCAAAAAGCGCACCGTCGTGCCACTGTTGCCGACAAATAGGGGCTGCTTCGCGGGGCGCAGCCGCGCGCGGCCGCCGCTCACGAACAGCGCGCCTTCCGTCTCGCGAATTTCGACCCCGAGCGCCTCGAGCGCGGCGCGCATGTGCCGCGTATCGTCGCTCGCCAACACACCGGTGAGGCGGCTCTGGCCTTCGGCAAGGGCGGCCAGCGCGAGCGCGCGATTCGTGATGCTCTTGGAGCCCGGCACCCGCCACACCAGGCGTGGCGGCGCGGGCAACTGGGGAATTGCGAGCGGTCCGGGAGGCAACATGGGGCTGGCTCTTAGCACGCTCGTCGCAGCGCCCCAGCTGAACCGTCGAGCAGTCACCCAAGACTCGCGAATGCGCCCCAAAGCCGCAAGTTTTGCCTGCATCAGGCGGTTCCTTGCTAAGACCCCCGAGCTGCCGGGCGACGCCCAACGCGGCCTTGATGACCGAACGCCATGACCATCTGACCTTCCGCGGGAATCTGCGGGAAACCCGTTACGGTTGGCTGCGGCTCACGCCCGCCTATTCAGTGCACCTGGTCGGCACGCTGCTCGACCAAGCGGAAGGCCGGGCCGAGCGCGTGCTGGATCCGTTTTGCGGCACCGGCACGACCGCGCTGGTGTGCGCCGAGCGAGGCATCGAGGCGGCGACCGCGGACATCAATCCATTTCTCCTTTGGCTCGCGCACGCCAAGACGCGGCGCTACACAGCGCGCGACCGTGCGCGCTTTGGCGAGCTCAGCCGGCAACTTGCGCGAGTGTTCTCGCGACGCGGGAAGTCCCCCTGGACCCCCGCTCTGTTCCAGATCGAAAAGTGGTGGGATGCGCCGACGCTGGCGGCGCTCGGCCGTTTCCGCGCGGAGCTCCGCACGCTCGAAGAGAGCGAGCCGCGAGCCGTCATCGACCGCGTCAAGATCGCGTTTTGTCGCACGCTGATCGCTTCGGCGAACGTGAGCTTCGGGCACCAATCCATGTCGTTTTCGGCACGTGCCGAGGGGCTGGAGTCGCAGAACCTCGAGCGCGCTCGAAAGGCCTTCGCGCAAGCCGTGGAGTCGCTGACGACGAGCGCAACTTCGCGCGTCGCGCGCGTGCCGAAGATCGTGGCGTGTGACGCGCGCGCACTCGGCGAGCGCTTTGCCGAGCGCCGCTTCTCGCGAGTGATCACCTCGCCCCCCTACCCGAACCGCATGAGCTACGTGCGAGAGCTCAGGCCTTACATGTACTGGCTCGGTTACCTGAGCGACGGCCGCTCGGCGGGCGAGCTCGATTGGCACGCCATCGGCGGCACCTGGGGCATGGCGACCAGCCGGGTCGCGCGCTGGGAGCCAACCAGCGACGAGCGCGTACCTGCCCACGGCTTCGACGAGCTGGTCGGGCGCATCGCGGAACGGAGCGACGTCTTGTCACGCTATGTGCACAAGTACTTCTGCGACATGACTCGGCATTGCCGCGAGCTCTTTCCGCTGGTCGCGCCGCGCGGCAAGGTGCACTACATCGTCGGCAACTCGAAGTTTTACGACGTGCTAGTCCCGGTGGAGCGCCTGTTCGCCGAGCTCTTCGAGGCGGTGGGCTTCCGGAGTGCCAGCGTGACGCGCATTCGCAAGCGCTCGTCCAAGCGTGAACTGTACGAATTTCTGGTGTCGGCGGAGAAACCGGCCTCCGCCTAAGCCCTTTCTCGGTCGAGCACGCGATTCGACGCGATTCGCGGCGCACCCCGCCTCGACCCCGGGAACCAGAAAGGTCAGAGTACGGACCCTCCGATGACCCTCCTCGGCCAACATCCCTACGCCAATTTCCTGGGTCGTGTCGCCAAGCCGACGCGCTACACAGGTGCAGAACACGGCGCCCGCAGCAAAGATTGGTCCGCGGTCGAAGCGCGAGTCTGCCTGGCTTTCCCGGATATCTACGACATCGGGATGAGTCACCTCGGGTTTCGCATTCTCTACAAGATTTTGAACGACGACCCGCGCACGTTGGCGGAGCGAGCCTACGCGCCCTGGATCGATATGCAGCGCGAGCTCTTGGCGCACGGCAAACTCTTGGTATCGCTCGAGAGCGCACGGCCACTTTCGGACTTCGACGTCCTCGGCTTTTCGCTGCAGTACGAACTCACTTACACCAACATCCTCACCATGTTGGACCTCGGTGGGATCCCGCTGCGCGCCTGTCATCGCAGCGACGACGATCCGTTGGTGATCGCGGGCGGTCCAGTCGCGACGCACGCAGAGCCGATCGCCCCATTCCTAGATGCAATTTTGATCGGCGACGGCGAAGAGGCGGCCACTGAGATCGCGCTCGCCTGGACGCGCGGCAAGCGCGCCGGACTGTCGCGCGCAGAACGCCTGCTCGAGCTCGCGAAAATCCGCGGCGTCTACGTGCCAAGCCTGTACACCACCGCGATCGATGCGGATTCGGGCTTCGAAGTCGTGACTGGCGCCACCCACGCGGAAGTGCCGTTTCCCGTCGAGCGCCGGCTGCTTGCCGATTTGTCGCGCTTTCCGTTTCCGGACGACGGCCCCGTGGGGGGCCCCGAAGCCATCTTCGACCGCATGAGCGTGGAAGTGGCGCGCGGTTGCACCGAGGGCTGCCGCTTCTGCCAAGCAGGCATGATCTATCGCCCGGTCCGCGAACGCGATCCGGAAGAGATCGTGCGCACGGTGAAGACTGCGCTCGAGAAGTCCGGTCAAGACGAGGTGAGCTTGACCGCGCTCTCCACGGCGGACGTCAGCTGTATCTCGCCGCTCATCAAGCGGCTGGTGGAAGAGACCGCGCCGGAGCGCGTGAGCTTGAGTGTGGCGTCGTTGCGCGCGTACGGCTTGGCCGAAGATTTGCTCGATGACATGCGCAAGGTCCGCGCGGCAGGGCTGACCTTCGCGCCCGAAGCCGGCACGCAGCGCATGCGTGACGTGATCAACAAGAACGTGACCGAGGCGCAGCTCCTAGAGACGGCCCAGCGCGTGTTTTCGAGGGGCTTCGACAAGATGAAGCTCTACTTCATCATCGGCCTGCCGACGGAAGAGGACGAAGATGTGCTCGGCATCGTCGAGGTCGGAAAGAATGCGTTGGCCGTCGGCAAGCGCGTCGGAAAAAATCCGCGCGTCACGGTCAGCGTCTCGACCCACGTACCTAAGCCGCACACGCCGTTTCAGTGGTGCGCTCAGGACGCCATCCCCTACGTCGAGCGCAAGCAGCAGATGCTGCGCGACGCCGCGCGGCGTGTCCGCGGGCTGAACCTACGCGTGCACGACGCCACCACCAGTGTTCTCGAGGGTGTGCTGGCACGCGGGGACCGCCGCTTGGCGAACGTGATTGAAGAGGTGTACCTCGCCGGTGCCCGCTTCGATTCCTGGGAAGACCAGCTGCGCATGGATCTGTGGCGCGCCGCGCTGACGCACCATCAGATCCCGGTGGAGCTTTTTCTCGGCACCATCGCCGTCACCGCGCGCGTACCTTGGGACCATTTCGACATCGGCCTCGAGGAGGGCTTTCTGCTGCGCGAATACCGCAAAGCGCTGGCGGGCCGGGCGAGCCCACCGTGCGGCAAAGTCGCGGGCCAGTTCATTCACGCGACCAACGTGCGCGACGCCACGGCCGAGACCAAACGCCTGGTCTGCTACGACTGCGGCGTGGCCTGCGATCTTGGAAAGATGCGCGCCGATCGCGTCGAGTACCTGAAGGTGCTCGGTGCGCACGAACCGGGCGAACGCGCGCGTCTGCCGGTGATTCAGGACGACAGCGAAGGGGAAGGCGAGCAGCCGAAGCCGAAGCCGAAGCGACGTCTGCCGGAATCCTATCGACCGGAGCGCGCGGGTCGCGTGGAGCGCTTCCGTCTGCGCTTCGAGAAGACTGGCGCGGCGGCGTTGCTTGGGCACTTGGATCTGATTCGCGAGTTGCCGCGCGCCATCCGTCGCGCTGGCGCGCGCACCTCGTACAGCCAAGGCTTTCATCCGAAGCCCGACATGACGTTCAGTCCGGCGTTGTCGCTCGGTGTCGCCAGCCTCGACGAATATCTCGACGTCGGTTTGGTCGATCCGCCGACGCCCGATCAGCTGCTCGCGCGACTACAGACCGCCACGAGCGGCGGGCTGCGCTTCGTCGCCGTGCAGCGGCTGGAAGCCAAAGATCCGTCCGTGAGCGCGATCGTCAATGCCGGGCGCTACGTGATTGCGTTCGCCGAAAAGTCACTGGCGGCCCTGGGCGGCAGCGCAGGGCTCGCCCTGCGCATCCAAGAGTTCATGGCTCGCTCAACGCACATCGTGCGCCGGGACATCGACGGCATCGGCAAAATGGTCGACGTGCGACGCTTCACGGGAAGCCTGGCCCTCGGCGGGACCGAGGCCGACGACGCACTCAGCCGGGCAGGCTTGATCGGGGCACTGATCCCGGTCGAGTTGACGCTGCTATTTAGTCAAAGCGGCTCTGCCAAGGTCACCGAAGTGGTGGAAGCGATCACTGGCGAGCGCGGATTTCCGCATCACGCCGTACGCGTCGCGCTGCTTGCCGGCGCGACGACCCCGCTCGACGTGGCCGCGTTCCGCCGCCCACCGCCAACGCCAGAAATTCCGAGCCAAGTCAGCGCCTGAGCCGCAGCCGCTAAGAGCGCTCGCTCAACCCACGATTTTCGAGCAGCGATCGGCCACGTCCGCGAGCGGCGTCTGATCGGTGCAGACCAGCCACTCGGCGACACGCGGGAAGATATCGGAGAGGCGCGCGGTGAGCTCCGGCGTACCACCCCAAAGGATCACGCTCACGCTCTCCGGCAACTCGTCGGACACGGCCGCCAACGCCTCCAAGCGAATCGGCGAACCTTTGCCGTCGACGATCACGACCGAGCGCCGATCCGCGGCATCCTGCAGATCGATCAGCAAATCCGAGAGCCGCAGAACCCGCACGACGGCGGCGCGTGGATCGAGCCAGGCGCCGAAGCGCCGCACGAGATCGACATCGCGACTCACGACAAAGACGTGCGGCAGCTTGCGCTGTGCGCCCGCCGCTGGCTGCGATGACAGCATGCCGAGTGTTCGAGCCGTGCCAGCGGGGTAGTCGTTCGAGTTCGGTGGCCGCGGCTGAGAATGGCGCGGCCGCGCCGGCATGGTGGGCGAATTCTGACTCTTGGCCGGCGGGGCGGGCTTCGAGGATGCTCCACGCTTCGGCTGCGCGGATTTTCGGGGGCGTGAATTGTTCGGAGGTTCGGTGTCGGCGAGGCCCCGCGAAATGCTGTCGGGATCCTTGGGCATTGCCGGCGTGGCGGCCGGGGCGCGCCCCCGAGCACGTCGGGCGCCCGCCGACGAAGGCGGCGCCGAACGCGGAACCTCGTCAGCGAGGCGCTCCAATTCGCGCACCACGGACGCCCCGAGTTCTCGCCCCAACGCGCGCTCCAGCGAATCCCGTAGCGGGCCCGTCAGAAATGAGCGGAAGGCTTCACGTTCGCGCGGCACGGCGATCTCGCCAGCAAACGCCAGCGCCTCGGCCAGCACGCTGTCGCGCGCCGCGGGACTTACGATGCTGTCGAGCGTGTCGCGGACCGCACGCTGATAAAACTCGCCTTTGGATTTCACGCGATGCTCCCGACGAGCGTCGAGAACTCGAGATTACCCTTCGACTGCGACACATGCCACCCGTCGGAACGCCTCGGGCGGCAGCGCTCCCTTGCGACATGGTAAGTTGTTTGCGTAGGCTGTCGCACTCCACACCAACAGCACAGGCCAACGCGCCCAGCCCGATTCAGGCGGTTTCTCGAGTGGTGAGTCGAAGACTCGCCACTCTTCAAGACAGGCAAGTTCATGAGTAGACCACGGCAAAGCCCCCGGAACTTTCTGGGGTCTCGCCACGTCGGGCCCCACAAAGTTCCGGGGGGCTTTTGTCTGACTCAGGACACTAGAGGATGAACAAGATTGTCGTGCACCGGCCGGGTGGCTTTGCCCGGCTCGAACTGGAAAGCCATGAATCACCGCGCCCGGCCGCCGGCGAGATCCGGGTGCGAACTCGCGCCATCGGCGTCAACTACGCGGATTGCATCGTGCGCATGGGTCTCTACAAATCGGCGCGTGAGCTCGTCGGTTGGCCCATCACACCCGGCTTCGAATTTTCTGGAATTGTCGATGAAGTGGGCGCGGGGGTCGGCGAGTTTCGTCCGGGCGACGCCGTCTTCGGAGTCAGCCTGTTCGGCGCCTACGCGAGCGAGCTCGTGGTTCAGCGCGCCTTCGTGAGGAAGCTCCCACCGGAGCTCGACTTCACGCAAGGGGCGACCTTTCCGGTCGCCTATCTCACCGCTTGGTATGCCCTGCGACGGCTCGCCGAGGTGAAGCGTGACCAGCACATCTTGGTGCACTCGGCGGCGGGCGGGGTGGGCAGCGCTCTATGCGAACTTGGGCGCGCCGAAGGCGCGCGTGTGCTCGGCGTCGTCGGCGCCACGCACAAGGTCGAGGTCGCCAAGCAACGCGGCGCGACCGAGGTCGTGGACAAGAGCCAACAGGACCTATGGCGCGCGGCCAGAGCATTCGCGCCGCGTGGCTTCGACGCGATCTTCGACGCCAACGGTGCGGAGACGCTACGCCACAGCTACAAGCATTTGGCGCCCATGGGCCGCCTCGTCATCTACGGATTCCACAGCATGATGTCGCACGGGGGCGTGCCCAACGTGCTGCGCCTCGTAGTTCAGTACCTTCGCACGCCGCGCTTCAATCCGCTCGATATGGTGGATCGCAACGTGTCGGTGCTGGGCTTCAATCTGTCGTATTTGTTCGAGCAGCTCACCCTGTTTCAGGTCGCCATGGACGACCTCATGCAGAAGCTTGCCGCGGGCGCCGTCTCGCCCTTGCCGACGGAGGTCTACCCGCTCTCTGCCGCAGGCGAGGCGCACCGAATCCTGCAATCCGGGCGGACTACGGGCAAGCTCGCGCTCGTGCCCGACAGCGAGTAGCCAGCGCCCGCCGACGCGGCCCAGCGCCAACTGCGAGCGAGCGCGTATCTACTCGCAGGTTCCGGGGTCCGCGATCGTGGTTTCGACCGAGAAGTCCGAATTTACCACGTGCCGTTCAGCGAAGAACAAGTGAAGCTCGTAGGTGCTACCTGCGCTGCCAGGCGGGCCGGGCGTTATCCCGAATTCAGCGGCGTGCTGGTCCAGGTACACCTCGCCTGTCTTGGATTCGTGCACGCCACCCAAGTCGATGGCGAGGTGCCGATTCACGAACACCCAAAGATCGTCGTCCCCAGTGAATCGGAAAACCTCCCCACCGACGTAGTGAAACGTAAACTTCGTCGCTAGGGTGAAGTCGAAGTCGTGGTTGAACCCTTCGTTCCCGAAGCCGCGTGCATCACCGTCGAGGGGGAAGAAGTCGGTGCTGTTGAACACGAAGAAGCCGGGCTTGGTCGTCGACGCCTGCAGTTGAACGTCATGGGGAATCGACACATTCACCCCCGGCACGTCGTGGTACCACTGGGCAAAGGTCGCAGGTCCAGTAACGGTATTGGTCGGCCCGGCGTGCGCGTAGACGGGCGTGTCGTCCATCCCTAACAGGGGTGCCACGATCCCAAGCTCGCTAGCATCGCCGGAAATAGGCCGCTCGAAATCCGGATGAGTGCGGTGAAAATCGCGAAGCGTGGTGATCAGACGCGGAGGCTTCGGCTGCGGAGCATCGCAGGCCGCCCACGAGCCGTTCTGACACACGCGTTTGCCCATGCCACACACGCTGGTGCACGCCTCGACCGCAACCGGCACCGTGCAGGCGCCCCAGGCGGCGTCTTGACAGGTTTGTTTGCCCACGCCGCACGCGTCCATGCAGCTTCGATCGACGGGAGGAACCTCGCAGCTACCCCAATGGTCCATCGAGCAGCGCTCCACGCCCGCGCCGCACAAGTTGCTGCAAGGTCGTTGGGCGTCCGCAACGACGCACGCACCCCAGCTCCCGTTCGCGCAGGTCATGGAACCAGTTCCGCACGAGTCCGAGCACGCGGCCTGAACCGGCGCCACGACGCAGGCCTGCCAGAACCCGGCCTCGCAGACCTGCGTGCCTTGGCCACATTGGTCGCTGCAAGCCCGCTCATGTCCTGCCTGCCCACACGGCTCTTTCCCTGCCAAAAGGTCGCTGCGCGCGCCGCATGGCCCCAGCAATTCGTTCAGCCAACAGGCCACGAGA
>JAEUAF010000873.1 GCA_019695485.1 Sorangium sp. | reverse complement strand
CCGCTGTGCGATCCCCCGTTTGCCGCCGCGCCGCCAGCTCCGCCGCGCCCGCCTGCGGTCGCCCCGCCCGCTACGCTCGCGGCGCCTCCACTGCTGGCAGATGCCCCCGCAGCGCCTCCAGAGGCCGCGGCGCCCTTATACTCGCGGTCCGTCGAGCAGGCAGGGAGCGCAAGTCCACCAGTAAGCACCAAGACCCCGAGAACCCACACATTCAGCAGCTTCATCGCATCGACCACTTCTTCACCATCACCTAAACCCCGCGCCAGCTTATCGCGGAATCCCGCTCGACGAAAGTCGTTTCAGGCTGAGAAGCCTGGTCGGAGCTTGGTCCCGTCGGCGTAAGTTTTTTTTGGTGCTGCTACGTGGGTGGTCGGCTTGGCGCAAATCACGGCGGCGTTCGCGCCGGAGTGCTCGCGCGCGCGAGCACTCCGTGAGCGCGATCACTCAAAAGCCCGAGCAGGTGAATAGCTCGTCGAGCAGCGCGTCGCAGGCAGGTGCCGTTGGAATGAACAGAAACGGTGAGCAGAGCCAGTTGGCGCTGCCAGGCGCGACGCGAGCGGTGCACGCATCCCAGGCTTGCTGCTGGGGCATGCACTCCGGGGTTACCTCGCGCGTGAAGCTGACCTGCGAGAGGCACTCGTTCTCGCAGGCTTCGAAGCTGAGGCCCGGGCAACCGGATCGCAGCGTGGCGCGGCACACGTCGCCGCACTCCACGGCGTCGGCTTGGGCAGCGCCGCAGCGCAGCGAGCTCTTGGTGACGTTGAGGGTCGTGCGCGGGCTGTTGTCCGGTGCGAGCGCGTAGCTCAGCGTCTGAGTCGCGCTGAAGTCTACCCCGAACGCAAAGGCGTGCGCGCCGGGGTTGAACAGCTTGTTGCGCCAGCCGTTGCTGTCGAGTGGCAATTGATTCTTGGTCCCGAACGGAACCGTGACGCCGACGCCGTTCTTGTTCTCGTATCCGAAATACGCGGTGAGCGTGCCGCTCACGTTCGGCGCCACGCATTCGAGGTTCGGGATCAGCGTGGCCTGACCGCCCTTCTTGTAGGCTTCGTCGAGGAAAGGAAGGAAGGGATCGATCCTCGTGTAAAGGCTGTAGTCTTCGCAGAACAGACCTCCGAAGTAGCTCACGCCCGCGACGTAATCCTGACCGGATTGGTTGACGAGGATGGGTCCGCCGGAGTCGCCGAAGCAGCTATTGGAGTATGGCGCATGACCGTCGAGCTTCAGCACGTTATTTCGGACCGACTCGACCAGCATGCCCGGGTTCGGGTCTTCCGGGTGATAGTCAGCGAGCGTCGGACTGCCGAGGACTACCGTGCGCCCGGTGCGCTGCGTGCGCGCTCCCGTCGCTGTCGTGCCGCTGGTGGCCACGTCGCCGCCCCAGCCCGAGATCGTGACCTGTCGGTTGAGCCAGCTGTTGTCCAGCCGAAAGCGCGCGAGCGGCAAAGGATCGAAGGGTGGCTTACGGTCGAGATAGATGGCGCCGAGGTCGGGATGCTTCAGACTGGGATTCCAGCTCGGGTGCCGCTCGAACGAATCAGCCTTGGACCAGAACGACGCCTGGCCGACGGCGGGCGGGATCAAGCGGCCATTGAACGGCGTGAGCTGCGAAATATCGGCGGCGAAGTTGTCGCCCCAATACACGAAGACTTGATCGAGAAAGACTCCATCCAGACAGTGCGCCGCGGTGAGCACCACCCGGGGCGCGAAGTAAGAGCCCGAGCAGGTGCGGGTAGCGAACTGGCCGTTGATGATGACGGTCGCGTAGACCATCACCACTTCGTTCCGGCCACCGATCGCGGTCGGCCGAATGATCGAGCTCACTTCATTTCGAACGGCCTCGCCTTCGCCCGAGTTGTTTCCGCAACCGCTCGAGACGACCGGGACGAGAGCCGCAAGGCAGAGTGCTGCGAGCCTGTTCTCCATTGCTTTTGTCCTGTGTTGGGGTGAGCGAGGCGCGACAAAGCCATCGCGCGCCGGCTGACCTGCAATGCGTGGGCCAGTCGCGAGCGCGCGTTTCGGGCGTGCGTTCGCAGTGAGTCGCGCACTGTTGGCACTTAGCCGCTGAACCTCCCGCAGACAGTGCGTGTCGCGGACGCCGGATCTGCACCGGCTCGGATACGCGCCCGCGCAGAACAGATCCGACTCGCAGGCCTCAACGACTGCGCGTATTTCCTCAGCGTCGTTCGCGCGCGGTGCGACCCCGTCGCTCAGCGCTCGCTGTTCACGTTACAGCCAAGCGGACTTAGGTGTAAAAGCGCTGACCGTGACGAACCCAACGTTTCCAGGCGACCGCCTGCCCGCGGATCTTTCCAAGTACATTTACGGCACCACGCGCCTCGGCGACCCCAGCGTCGCCTTCGATGCGCGCGTGCGCATGGCGCGAGAAGCCATGGATACCGGGGTCTGGTTTCATACCAGCCATCAGTACGGCGACGCCCTGAGCGTGCTTGGGAAAGCCTTCGACGAAGACCGCGCGCACGTCCCCAAAGTCATCATCAAGATCGGCAACGACAGCATCGACCAGCTGCGCGCGAGCATCGAAACGAACCTTCGTCCGCTGGGACTATCGCGCGTAGACATCGGGCAGCTCTGCCTGGGCGGGCCCCTAGCGGAAGACTTCGCCAACGGCGGCAAGTGTTACGAAGGCCTGGCCAGGCTGCAGCAAGAGGGGCTCGTCGGCCACTATGTGGTCGAGGTGTTTCCGTGGACGAGCGCTGTTCCCCTACGCGCGCTGCGCGCCGGGCACGCCGACGCAATCGTGGGAGGCGTCATCACCTATTTCAACCCGCTGCAGCGCTTCGCCTCCAACGAGCTATGGGACCTGATGCGAGCGCGAAGAGTGCCAGTGATTGCGATGCGCACGGTGGCTGGCGGGGACGTGCATCGCTTGCGAGACGTACCCGGAGCCGCCTGGAAGGCCTACCTACAAGAGCGCGCCGTGGAAATCGCGCCCATCTTCGAGCGCTCGCAAGTCGCGCACTGGTCAGAATTCTGCGTGCGCTTCGCGCATTCGTGGCCCGACGTGCGGGCGACCGTGGGTGCGAGTGGTCGCTCGCAAGGACTGGCCGAGTTCATCGCCGCGAGCCGCGAACCCATCGCCCCGCTGCCGGAACCGATCCTCAGCGAGATCGCCGCGCTGCAACGGCGCTGGTCGTCGGAGACAGACGTGCTGGCGGAACCGTGGAGCATGTGAGGCGTGGCCGCCCAGGCGCGCGTCATCGCTCATCAGCCACGGTAGCGACGCTTGCGCCGCGCACGGGGTGAGGATAGCCTCTACCCATGGTGACGGTCGGTGCGTTGACCCGTCGCCAAGCGGGAACTATGGGCGCGCAATGTCATCGAGTAGTCTTGAGCCTGCGGCCGTTCGCGCTCGTCGTCGCAGTGGTTGGTGCGGCAAGCTGCGGTGGACGAGCCGGGTCTGACGAACTTGACCCGGGCATGTCCGCTGCTGGTGCGGTCGGAGCGGGCGCGGCGCCGGGTTCGGCTGGTTCGCCGAGTTCGGCTGGTTCCCCGGCTTCCGCCGGTTCAGCGTCGTCCGCCGGCTCGGCGGGTGCAGCTGGTTTGCCGCCGCCACCTGCAGTCGCGGTCGTGGATTGCGCGGCGGACACGGACTGTCCGGCCTCACAAAGCTGCACGCTCGGCGCATGCGTTTCGAGCTGCATCGATAGCAAGGACTTCGTCGTTCCTGCGGACGAGACCCGATTTCTAAGTGGGGCGTGGTCCTTCTGCAACGTCATCATCAACGGCACGCTCGAAGTAGAACCCTACAACGGGAGCTCCGGCGGAATCCTCGAGCTTGGCGCCAGCGAGAAGATTTGGATCGGCGCGACCGGAAGCGTGCTTGCGGACGGCATCGGCTATCAGTCAGGGGACGGCCCCGGCGCCGGCAACTGCGAAGGCAGCTCCTCGGGCGGAGGTTACGGTGGACCGGGTGGAGCCGGTTGCTGCGATGGCATCGCGTCCGCGACGTACGGCGACTCCGCCGATACG
>JAEUAF010000732.1 GCA_019695485.1 Sorangium sp. | reverse complement strand
ATCATCAAGCTCGCAAACCAGATCATCATCGACGCCTATCGCCGCGGCGCTTCCGACATTCACATCGAACCAAACGGCCGCGAACGCACGACCAGCGTGCGCTTTCGTGTGGACGGCGACTGCGTCTCGTACCAAGACATCCCCTCGGCGTATCGGCTGCCGCTCGTGGCGCGCTACAAAATCATGGCGCAGCTCGACATCGCCGAGCGCAGAAAGCCGCAAGACGGCAAGATCCGCTTTCGCGTGGGCGAGCGACAGATCGAGCTCCGCGTAGCGACGATTCCCACCGTCAACAACAACGAAGACATCGTGCTTCGCATTCTGGCCGGCTCGAAGCCGCTGCCGCTCGAACAAATGGGGCTCAGCGCGCGCAATCTCGCCGAGCTCCGTGCGGTCATCAAGAAGCCGTACGGGCTGGTGCTGTGCGTCGGCCCTACCGGCTCGGGCAAGACGACGACGCTGCACTCCGCGCTCGGCGACATCAACACGGTCGACACCAAGATCTGGACCGCCGAGGATCCGGTAGAAATCACGCAGCCTGGATTGCGCCAAGTGCAAGTGCACCCGAAGATCGGCTTCACCTTCGCCGCGGCGATGCGCGCGTTTCTGCGCGCGGATCCGGACGTGATCATGGTCGGCGAAATGCGTGACCCGGAGACCGCGGGCACCGCGATCGAAGCCTCGCTGACCGGCCACTTGGTGCTCTCGACGCTTCACACCAACAGCGCTCCCGAAACCGTGACGCGCTTGATCGACATGGGGCTCGATCCGTTCAGCTTCGCGGACGCGCTGCTCGGCATCCTCGCGCAACGCTTGGCGCGCACGCTTTGCAAACAGTGCCGCGAGTCCTATAAGGCAACCCCCGCCGAGACCGAGGAGCTCGCGCTCGCCTACGGCGCCGCCGCGTTCCAGGAGCTCTGCCAGAAGAACTACGGCACGCAGCTCACCCTGTGGCGCGCCCACGGCTGCAACGCCTGCAGCAAGAGCGGCTACAAGGGGCGCATCGGCGTGCACGAACTGCTCGTGACCAACGACGACCTGAAGCGCGCGATCCAACGCAAGGGCTCCATCGACGAGCTCAGGCGGCTCGCCGTCGAGGGTGGAATGAAGACGCTGCTGCAGGACGGCATCGAGAAGGTCCTCGAGGGCCACACCGATCTGCAGCAAGTGCTGGCGGTCTGTACGCGCTAAACGCGCTCGATCGCCCAAGGTCCGCGGGGGCTCGCGGTTTCCACAAGTGCGCGCGCGCTCCACCGCGCGCGGGGTGCGAACGACCATGGATGAGCTGCGTGAAGATTCTCTACTATTTTCGCTCCAGACCTTGATGGCCCGCGAACGCGAGCGATCGGCGCTCGAACGCGCCGAGGCCGAGCGGCAAGCCGCTCAAGCGCTGGCCGCCAACATCGCCGCAGAAAAGCAGCGTCTGGAGCGGCAGCTCGCGAAACAACGCGAAGCGGAGCGCTTGCAGCAACTCTCGCACGAGCGCCTCGCGGAACACGCAGCGCGCCTGCACGCCATCCACGAGGCGGAGCTTGCGCGGGCGCGACTGGAGTCCGAGGCCCGCGCGGAGAGCGATCTCGAAGCCCAACGAATGGCGCACGAACGACGCTTGTCCGAATTGAAAGCGAGCGCCGTCCGCACGCGCGACCGCGCGATCGCGTTCACGTCCAGTATCGGCTTGGCGTTGCTGGGGCTCGGCGCCCCGCTGCTCCACTTCGCGCACTTCAAGCCACAGGCCGAGCGCACCGAGCGAGAGCTCGCCGCCCTGGCCACCACAGAGCGAACCCGCGCCGATACCGCTGCGCGCCTCCTCGCCGCCGCCGAAAGCCGCGCAGAACGCCTAACTCGCGACCTCGAAAGCCTGCGCCAGCGTGAGCCTGCGCCGTCGGCCCCCAAACTCGAATCCGCGCCGGCGCGTCGACCTCCAGAGAGGCCCTCTGAGCCCAAACCCCGCCCCTCGAAACCGTGCAAGAACGACGGCGACCCCTTGAATCCGTGCCTGCACTAGGCGGCGGAACGAACACACCACCGAGAGACTGGCGCGCGCCGAGCACTGGATGTATGTTCAGCGGCCCATGAGTGCCATCCCTCCCTCAGTTCAGGCCGTGCTCGACCTTTTCTCCGGCGCCCTCAGTGAGGTGCGCTTTGCGGACGTCGACGCGTCCGGACTTACCACTTTGGCCTCGGAAGTCGAAGCGGCGGCGATGGAGGTGGAGGCCCGGCAAGCTGACCTGAATACGGCGCGAGACACCCTGAATCAGCGCCAAGAAGGGCTGCTTTTGCGCGTGCAGCGCGCGCTCGCCTATGCCCGCGTCTACGCGGAAAGCGACCCTGAGCTGACGCAACGGCTAAACGCCATCAGCCTGCCCCGCGCAGCCAAACGTCCACGCGCGGAGCCTGCCGCGACGACTAGCGAGCCCCGCCGAAAATCCCGCACGGAAGCCGCGACGGGACCGTCTGAAGAGCTAGCGACTGAGCCAGCGCTTCCGGCCGAGGCTGAGACGAGCGAGCTCTCCGGCGCGCCGGAACCGAAGATCCGTAAAGGCAAGCGTCGCGAAAGCGCGCGCACCGTCAGCGCCGACGAGGGCGAGGCGGATGCCCTGCAGCTCTGAGCTCCCTTATTAGCTCCGCTATTTCCGGTACTTGAGCCCGCTCTCCAACGCCCGCAGCTCGGCGGCGGAGGGGCTCCGCGTGCTTAGCGCCTCGGGTCGCGCGTCGCACGAGCTCGCGCTGTGGGGGGTGGTGATCTGGGGCGCAACGCTTAATGTTCGAGGGCAGCGCCGGAGACACCAGTGACGACTGACGCAAACCCAAGCCTCACACCACGCAGGGTCTTCGCGGTGGGGCTGGCGGGTGCGGCCGTGAGCGTAGCGATTTCGAACATGAACACAGACAAATCCGATTCTAGCGCAAAACCCGAGGGCCCGAGCTCTGGCTCGCGGATGCCGGTCGTGTTCCTGCCTCACGGAGGCGGCCCGTGGCCCTTCGTCGAAGTGGGGATCGGGAAAAGAGCGGAGCTCGATCACCTGGCCGCATATCTGAAGTCGCTCAGCGCGCTGCCAAAGCAGCCACCCAAGGCGCTGCTCGTGGTCTCCGCGCACTGGGAGGAGCCGGTGCCGACGGTGATGAGCAGCGCGGCGCCTCCGATGTTGTACGACTATTACGGCTTCCCACCCGCCTCGTACGAGATCACGTGGCCTGCGCCGGGGGCCCCTGCTCTCGGGGCGCGTGTGCGCGCCTTGCTCGAGGGCGCCGGCTTCCAGACCGCCGAGAATGGCGAGCGCGGGTTCGACCACGGAACGTTCGTGCCGCTGAAGCTTGCCTATCCCAACGCGGAGGTGCCCACGCTGCAGTTGTCACTCAAACGCGGGCTGGATCCGGAAGAGCATTTGGCCATGGGGCGCGCCCTTGCTCCGTTGCGCGATGAGGGCGTGTTTCTGATCGGCAGCGGGATGACCTATCACAACCTCCGCGCCTTCGGCCCCGCCGCGAGCCCGGTCTCCGAGGCATTCGACGCCTGGCTGCGCGAGACCACCACCCTCGACTCGGTGGCGCGCGACCGTGGCCTGGCCGCGTGGGCGAGAGCCCCGTCTGCGCGCCAAGCGCATCCGCGCGAGGAGCATCTGTTGCCGCTCATGGTGATGGCGGGTGCGGCCGGGACCGATCGCGGAACGACCGCCTATAGCGGCACCATCCTCGATCTCCGCATCTCGGCCTACCACTTCAGCTGAAGCACCGACTTTCGGCGGCGCCCGCGCAGCCTGCCCGTCACACGAGCAGACTGGCGACGCTACGCGTCTCGACTTCACCCTCGAGAGTCTCTCCCCCAATCGAGAGGTAGAGTCGGTCGGAGGTTCGCACGAGCTCGAACGTGGTGGTCCGCTGCAAGCGCGTCTCGAGCGCGTCGAGCAAGGCCGGGGACAGCCGATGGACGGCGATCTCCTCGGCGCGGTGGATGGTTCGCGACGATAGCTCTCGGCTGAGCTTGTCGAATTCGACATGCGTGAAGAGGTCGACGCGAGGAGCTGCCTTGGCCGCGCGATGAAGCCGATCGGCCGAGGGCGCCCCGATCTCGATCCAGCGCGTGGTGACCCCCGTGGGATCCACGACGGAAAGCGCGGGTTCATCGGTGGTCGAAAGCCCGCCCCGACTGAAGACGAGACCCGGCTCGAGGCACAGGCAATACGCCAACGTGCGACATAAAAGATAACGCCCGCTCTCCGACGGGTGGCGCGCCACTCGAAACTCGAGCGCCTCGTACACGCCGCGGTCCACATCCGAAAGCGTCACTCGAAACTGGTGGACCGTATCTCCGAGTGCCATGCGATGGGCCACGGTAGCGACCTCGCCTGGAGCGGTCACGCGAAAACGGTGCCTGGCCTCACTGACAGGCGCTGTCGTCCATCACTTGGGCGCAGAGCGCCTGGTTCACCGCCGCGCGGCTCACCGCTAGCAACCGACAGCCGAACGCATCTTGGCCGCGCAGCGTCTTTTCGACCGAGAACTTCGAGTTCGGCGCGGAGTGGTCCCAGGTCGCGCAGGCGGTCATGCAGCCGTCGCTGTCGGTGAACTCGGCTTCGAACTCTGCGCTGCAGACTTCACCCAACAAGTGACAATACGACTCGCAGTTGCCGACCTCCTTGTCACCACAATGACCGTCACCGCCGGGCCCGGCGTGCGGACAATGCGCGGTCGCGTCGGAGATCGCGTTTTGCGAGTGGTATTTGCGGCAAGCCACGGTGTTCAACGCTTGGTCGCCGGGTTCACCCAAGTCGAGGTGACTGCACACGGCCTTGCATTGCTCCTGACTCTCGTACACGGCGACGTTGCCCGCACAAACGTGGTTGACCAGGCGGCAGTAGTCGTCACAGCTGAGCGGGTGCGGCGGCTTCTCCGCCTCGTCCGTGCAGTAAGCCGTCGGATGAGCAAGCTGCGCATGCGGACAATGCGCAACGGGATCCCCTGTCGCTGCGCTCACGTGCACCAAGCGGCACTGCAGGGTGTCACCTTCGTGGTCGACCTCCGAATTCAGGCTGCCTTTGTCGCGCAAGCCCTGACAGCTCGCGGAGCACGAGGGCTGGGTCGCCGCGAGGTCAGGGCAGACCTTGCTGAAAAAGGAGCAGTAATTGTCGCACTCACTTGGGCCACATTGCGTGGCGCCCCCAGGCCCGGCTTGCTGACAGTAGACGTCGGGCTCACTCGTTGCCTGCTTGGCCGCGCTCAGACGGCATGCCAGCGTGTTGCTCTGATCACCCTCGCCAAGATCGCCCTCGCGGAGCAGCGCGCAGAAGCCCATGCAGGTCGCGCGCGAGTGATAGACCTGGTTCTCGGCGGTGCAGTTTTGCATCACCGTGTCGCAAAATTCCCCGCAGTGGCCGAGCCGATAGTCTTCGATGCCAGCGATCGATTGGCAACTGACGACACACAGCAGGGCGAAAGCCAGCGTCAGCGCGCTGGGCAGCTTGCCCCCAACGCTCGCCAGAACACGCGAAAACCGGCCGTTCACAGCTGACCTCCGAAAGAGAGCCCGACTTCGCGGGCGGTTGCGTAAGGCATGAACCTGGCACCCTGCTCCGAAGAGCTCGGCGCCACCAAGAACAGGACCGCGCCGGCGGCCAGCGCAGCACCGCCGGCGATGAAGAAGCCATTCGCGAGGCCAGCGGCGCTATGCGCGTCTTGCGCCGTCTGATAGTCCACGCGCTCCTGACACACGCCACTCCGACAAGTGCCGCTGGTTGCGTCGTCGTTCTTCTTCATTGCGCGCAGTCCAAAGTAGGAACCCGCGCCGAGCGCCACGATGCCGACGCCGCCCACCACCAGACCGAGCGGGCGCAAGACTGACGGACCGTGTGGACCCGGGGCAGAGGCCGGCGCAGCGCCGGGCGTGGCTCGGCTCGGCCCAGCCGCGGAGTCAGGCGTCGTAGCGGCAGCGGGCGGCGTTGGCTGAGGCGCGGGCGCTTGCTGACCAAGAGCCGGCACGCTCAGCTGATAGCGGCCCCCCGCCTCGACCGTGAGCGCCGCCGAAAACGAAGCATGCCCTGGCGCGGCCACTTCGACGCGCGATTCGCCGGGATCGACCGGCGTTGCCACGCCGAAGAACTCCGAGCCTAGCTGCGTTTGGCCGAGCTTCACGCTGAGCCCTGGCAACGCGCGAGTCTCCGGAGCCACCTGAATCGTCAAATAGGAAAGCTTGGGTTCGAGGCGCGAGGCGCGCTCGGTTGCGTTCTTCAGTCGCTCATTCTGACCTTCAGCACCCGCTCGCGAGGCCGCTTCGCGAAAGGTCGCCCAGGCACTGGCGGTGCGCCCAACGTTCTCGTAACACTCGCCCAGATAGAGCAGAGTGCCGATCCCGGGGTCCATGCGCTGGCTTTCTTCGAGCTTGGGACACGCCTCGGTGTGGTGCCCGGCCTTCATGAGCTTAATCGCGTCGTCGAAGAGCGCCTCGGCCGCGACCTTCTGAGGCGCGGTGGACTGCGCGGCGGCGGCAGGGGCGAGTGCCGTACATGCCAGCAAGCTAGAAAGGAATAGACCCGAAAACCGACGTCCGAGCATGAGCCGCACCTTAGTGCCGCGCTCGCAAAGTAACAATCTTAGAGGAACTTTTGAGCGACGGGCGGATCCCGGCGCGGGCCGCGTCGCGCTGTTACTTGCGTCCGCCGAAGTCCGAAACCTTGGAGCCTTGTGCCGCCGACGGCGGGGCCGCCGGCAGCGCGGGCTTGGCCGCTGCGGGAGCGGGCCTGGCCCCCACGGGAGCGGGTTTGGCGGGCGGTGCAACGTAGTGGGCCGCGGGCATAGCCGCGCTGCGAGGAGGAGCAATGGGCGCGACCTCGGGCGCACTTGGAACCGCGGAAACCAGCGGTGCCGGCGGAACGGCGCTGCTGACCTCCGCCGCGAAGGGCGGATCTGGAGGCAGCGTGGGAGCGACGTTCGGAGCCGCGGCAGCGGGCGGGCTCGGCGCGAGATCCGCTGCCAGGGCCGCTTTGGCGTCCGCGCGTGACGCGTTGACGCTCGCCTTTGGAGGTTCCATCGGGCCCGCACGCCCCGTCGTCCAGCGCAGCCCAACGAAGGCAGCCGCGCCGAGCAGCGCGAGCAGCGCGAGGGAAACTCCGAGCCTAGAGCGCCGCTTCTCCCCGTCTTCGCTCGAAACCAGAGTCTTACGATTGGTCACGATGAGCGGCCTCGCCCCACCGGTCGAAGCCGCGGACACCACGGCCGCCGGCACGGCGCGCGAGTCCGCCTCGAAGGCAACCTCGAAAGTCGTCGCGGACGTCTCCGTCGGCGGGCCCATCACCACGCGGCGAGCCCGGTCCGCGTGAACGCGCGCGTCCGGCGGGGCGAACGGGACCAGGGCGTCCGCGAGCTCACTCACATTGGCGTAGCGCTGCTCGGGTTCGCGCTCGAGGCAGTGATGAATCACCGCATCGAGCCCGGGCGGCAGATCGGCCCGATAGCGTGAAATGGGCGCCGGATTGTCGCGGAGCAGCATCGCATAGAGATCCGGCGCAGAGTCGGCATCGTAGGGTGTGCGCCCGGTGACGAGCTGATAGAGAATCGTGCCGAGCGCCCAGATGTCAGCGCGCTGGTCGACGCTCTTCGTGGAGCGTAGCTGCTCCGGCGACATGTAGAGCGGCGAGCCCACAATCATCCCAGTGCGAGTGAGACCGACGCCGCTCGGGCCTGACGTGTCGCCGACGATCTTGGAGATACCGAAGTCGAGCACCTTCACGACCACCGAGCGATCGGCGCGTTGGGAGACGAACAGGTTGGCCGGCTTGAGGTCACGATGCACGATGCCAGCAGCGTGCGCTTCCGCCAGCGCGTCGATGACCTGGAGCACTGCGCTCACCGCCTCAGGCACGGGAATCGAGCCACGCGCCATCAGCTCTTCGTCGAGGCTGCGCCCTTCCAAGAGCTCCATCACCATGAACGGCAGCCCGTTCTCGAGAGCTCCCACGTCGAGCACGCGCGCGACGTGCTCGCTCTTGATGCGGGCCGCGGCTCGGGCTTCCCTCCGAAACCGCTCCAACGCCTCGGATGCGCCGAGCACCGATGGATTCAGGAACTTGATGGCCACGGCCTGCTCGAGCTCGAGGTGCCAGGCCGCTACGACAACCCCCATCGTGCCGGCGCCGAGCGCGCGGTCGATCCGGTAGCGCCCGGCAACGACGCTGCCGAGCTCGACGGGGGACTCTGCCATCACGACACGCAGTATTGCACACGGAAGGGGGGTGACAGCCCTGCTTTCTCCTGTCCGCCGCACCGAACAACAATCCCGAACGTCCGCCGGCCGAGCCCGCGCTGCCTCAGCGGGGGACACCACGCGAAACACGCGGCCCGGCTCGATAGAAAACTGAACCGCGCGCTGGGTCTGACGAGCCCGTGGCCGGCCTGATAACGCCGTGAACGGAACAGCTCAGTGACGCGATACCTATTGCTTTTCGCCCGAGCGCTTGGAAGCGCACGCCGCGCGTCCCCGGGCGTCGTCACTTGGTGGTCGAGCATGCGCGTGATATGGAACCGGTTCCAGACTCGAATTCAGGAGCGCATCTCGATGTCGGTACGGCACACCTGCAGCTTTTCACCCTTACTGGTCTTACTTTTGACGGCCTGCGCCGCAGCCACGAGCAATCCTAGCGCCGGCAACGGTGGTAGCGCCAGCGGCGGAGCGAGCAATGGCGGCACCACCAACGGCGGAGCGACTCTTGGCAGCGGCGGTGTCACGACCAGCAGCGGCGGAGCAAGCGCGGGCGGAACGCCGAGCGCAGGCGGAACGCCGAGCGCGGGGGCGCCAGCGTCCGGAGGCGCGAGCGGCGGTGCCACGAGCAGCGGTGGTGTGCTGAACGCAGTCGGTGGCACGTCGGGGGGCGCGGGCGGCAGCAGCGCGGGCGCGGCCGGGATTTCGAGCGCAGGCGCGGCGGGCGCCACCGACGCAACGACACCTGTCGGGCTGCATGGCCCGCTGAAGGTCGTCGGCCCTCAGCTCGTCGACTCACACGACGCGCCGGTTCAACTCAAGGGACCGAGCAGCATGTGGCTCAACTGGGAAAGTCAGAAGTTCGCCGAGGACAAGCAGGGCCTCGGCTGGATGCGTGACAACTGGAAGGCGAGCATCATTCGCGCCGCGATGGGCATCGATACCACGGACACCGACGACTACCTGAGCGCGCCGGCGACGGCCATCGCCCAAGTCAACACCATCGTACAAAACGCCATCGATCTCGGGATGTACGTGATCATCGACTGGCACGAGAACAACGCCGACAAGCACCAAGCGGATGCGATCAGCTTCTTTACGCAAATGGCGCAGAAGTGGGGGAGCTATCCCAACGTCATCTACGAAACCTTCAACGAACCGACGACTCAGGCCTGGTCGACAGTGTTGAAGCCGTATCACGAGGCGGTCGTCGCCGCGATTCGCGCGGTGGACCCCGACAACGTGATCATCCTCGGCACGCGCAACTACTCCCAGTACGTGGACGAGGCGGCGGGTGATCCGCTGACCGGGACCAACTTGATGTACACCCTGCACTTTTACTCGTGCACACACACGCAAGCCTTGCGCACGCGCGGTGATGCGGCGCTTGCCAAGAATCTCCCCTTGTTCGTCACCGAGTGGGGAGCGACCAACGCCGACGGCGGCACGGCCAAAAACCCGATGTTGTGCCTCGACGAAGCGCAGCTCTGGCACGACTGGATGAACACCCACAAGATCAGCTGGGCCGCCTGGAAGTTCGATCGTTGCGCCGACAAAACTTGCTACTTCAACTCGACCCAGGTGATCCCGACGACCGGCGGCTGGACTGACGACATGCTGAGCGGGCACACGCCGTTCGTTCGCGATCGCATGCGGGAATAAGAATGGCGTAGCCCGCCCTCCGCGGGGGGAGCGCCGGCACGAGCTCCGCTGCGGCGGAAGGGTTCTTGTCGAATTCGTTTCAGCGCGCGGTTTCTCCGCGCGCGCGCGGGATCTCACGCGCGTTGGCGGGCCGTCTTGACCCGGAGCCTAGTCGCATCCAACCTGGGCTCCTTCGGACGTTAACCCCTCGAATGACGTGAGATTTCCATGAGCACGTTTCCGCAAGAGATCCTCTCGAAAGCTGCCACCACCGCCCGCGGGCTGTCGATCGACGCAGTTCACGCCTGCCAGAGCGGGCACCTTGGGCTGCCGCTCGGCTGCGCCGAGATTGGGGCGGTCTTGTTCGGACACGCGCTGCGACACTGCCCCGACCACCCGGAGTGGTTGAATCGCGACCGCTTCGTGCTCTCCGCCGGGCACGGCTCGATGTTTCTTTACGGCTGGCTCTGCCTCAGCGGTTACGCGGATTTCCCGCTCAGTGAGATCCGCCGCTTTCGGCAGCTCGGCTCGCATACGCCAGGGCACCCCGAACTCGGGCACGTCCCGAACGGCGTCGAGACGACCACGGGACCGCTCGGACAAGGCATCGCCAACGCAGTGGGCATGGCTCTCGCAGCGAAGATGGCTGAGGCTCGTTTCAATACGCCCGAGCATGCGATCTTCGATCACCAAGTGGTTTGCCTGGCGGGCGACGGCTGCATGCAAGAAGGCGTCGCAATGGAGGCCGTTGCCTTCGCCGGGCACCATCACCTCGACAACCTGATCCTGATCTACGACGCGAACGCGGTGACGCTCGATGCGATGGCAAAGGAGACGCAAAGCGAGGACGCAGCCAAGCGCTTCGAGGCGATCGGCTTCGACGTACAGACCGTGGACGGACACGACATGGCGGCGGTTCTGAGCGCGCTCACCCGCGCCCGTGAGGCGCGCGGCAAGCCGCAGCTAATCATCGCGCACACCATCATCGGCAAGGGGATCCCAGAGGTCGCTGGCACCCAGAAAGCCCATGGCGAGGGCGGCGCCAAGTTCGCAGAGGCCGCGCGCAAAAACCTTGGTTTGCCGAGCGAGACCTTTTACGTCGCCCCCGAAGTGAGCGCGTTTTTCGGCGAGCGAAAGCAGGCATGGAAGGCCGATTACACTGCTTGGGTGGCGCGCTTCGAAGCCTGGCAAGCCAACAACCCCGCGCTCGCCGCGGTGCTCTCGGCCGCGCCGGGTTACGCGCACACACCGAACGCCACGCCTGCCCCCGCCGTGGATCCGATCGCGCTCCTCGAGAGCGTTCCGGAATTTGCGGCGGACACCAAAGCGGCCACGCGCAAGGCCGGGCAAGACGTACTCCAGCCGCTCGCTGCAAAGACCCCGCTCTTGATCGGGAGCAGCGCAGATCTCTACGGATCGACGCTGAACTACATCGGCGATCTGAAGGCCGGCAACGACGACTTCACACCCGCTCACCTCACGGGTCGCAACATCCGTTTCGGCATCCGTGAGCACGGCATGTGCTCTATTTTGAACGGCGTCGCTGCGCACGCCATCTTCCGCCCGAGCGGCGCCACCTTTCTCGTCTTCGCCGACTACTGCCGAGCCGCGATTCGGCTGGCTGCACTCGGTCATCTGCCGGTGATCTACGTCTTCACACACGACAGCGTCGGCGTCGGCGAGGACGGCCCCACGCACCAACCCGTCGAGACCATCCCCGGTCTTCGCGTGATTCCCAATCTCGACGTGATTCGACCCGCCGATCCCGAGGAAACCGCCGGTGCATTCGCCGCGGCCCTCGTTCGCACCGATGGTCCGACCTTGCTTGCGTTGACGCGACAGGCAGTCCCGCTGCTAAAAGACATTCCCGTGAAGACGCGCCGTGAGGGCGTTCTGCGTGGTGGGTACATCGCCAAGCGAGAAAGCGCCGCGCTCGAGCGCATTCTGTTGTCGGCGGGCAGTGAGCTCCAACACGCGCTGAGCGCTGCGGAGGCGCTCGGCCCTGGCACGCGAGTCGTCAGCATGCCGTGTTTTTCGCGCTTCGACCGCCAGCCGGCGAGCTACCGAGAAGAAGTGCTGCCGAGCGCGTGCCGCAAGCGCATTGCGCTCGAAGCGACGACTTCGGCCACCTGGGCTCCCTACATCGGGCTCGACGGCGTCGCGCTCGGCATCGATCGTTTCGGAATCTCGGCGCCTGGCGGTGTCGTCATGGCTGAACTCGGTATGACGCGGGAACGAATCCTGGAAGCAGCCAAGGCGAAATAGCCACATCGAGCCCTGTGTAGGGAAAGCGACGTAAGAAGGCCCAGCGCGAGCTGGGCCGCGCCGCGTGAGAAGCGGCTCGAAAAAAGGCGCGGGTGCCTTGGCGCGGCCGCCTTGTCTGCGCTGAAAAACCAGCTAGCTTCTTGGTTTAGTCGGCTTTGCTCTTCCAAGGTCAGAGATTACATCATGCTGCGCGCTTCGTTGTGC
>JAEUAF010000569.1 GCA_019695485.1 Sorangium sp. | reverse complement strand
GACAAGAACGAGGACAACGCCCGCATCGTCGCGCTCGTCAAAGCAGGCGTGTTGGTCGAACGCGCGCAGTCGGGTGATGTCGTCGACGTGGTGACCGAGGTCACGCCGTTCTACGGTGAAGCGGGCGGTCAGGTTGGCGACAAGGGCTTGATGTCCACGGCCGCGGCCAGCCTCGAAATCGAAGACACGCAGCGTCCCATCCCAGGGCTCGTCGTGCACCGCGGCAAGGTCACTGAGGGGAGCCTGACCGTGGGTGAGCGCGCTGATCTCAAGGTCGACTTGCGCCTTCGCGAGCGCACACGGCGCAATCACTCGGCCACGCACCTCTTGCATTGGGCGCTGCGTCAGGTGGTAGGCTCGCACGCGCAGCAGAAGGGCTCGCTGGTGGGCCCGGAACGCCTGCGCTTCGACTTTGCGAGCGCGCGCGCACTCACGCCCGAGGAAATTGCGCGCATCGAGGAGCTCGTGAACCAGCGCACGCTCGGCAACCACCCAGTTCGCACCGAGGTGCTGAGCATGGAGCAAGCGCGCCAACGCGGCGCGATGATGATCTTCGAGGAGAAGTACGGCGACGTCGTGCGCCTGCTCAGCATGGCGGAATCGCTCGAGCTCTGCGGCGGCACACACGCCCGCTCCACCGGAGAAATCGGCCTCTTCAAGATCGTGAGCGAGCAGGGCGTGGCGGCCGGTGTGCGCCGCATCATCGGCGTGACCGGCGAGGGAGCGCTTGCATATCTGCGCGACATCGAAGCGTCGCTCTCCAAGGCGGCGCAGGTGTTGAAGACCACGCCGACGGCGTTGCCGGAGCGGCTCGAGAAGGTGCTGGCGCGCGAACGCAGCCTGGAGAAGGAAATCGAGGAGCTGACGCGCAAGCTGATGAGCGGCGGCAGCAATGGCTTCGACAGCTGGGTCGGGCAGGCGCGCGACGTGGCCGGCGTCAAAGTTCTGGGGCTCAAGAGCGAGGTGACGGATCGCGCAGCCCTGCGCGAACTCGCGGAGAAGCTACGCGACAAGTTGGGCCAAAGCGTGGTCCTCGTCGGCTCCGTTCACGACGGCAAGGCGCAGCTCGTGCTCACCGTCTCGAAGGCGCTCACGGATCGCCTGAAAGCGGGCGACTTGATCCGTCCGATCGCCGAAATCGTTGGAGGCTCGGGCGGTGGCCGCCCTGACATGGCGCAGGCCGGCGGCACCGAGCCGGGCCGCCTCGACGAAGCGATCGAGGCGGTTTACTCGGGTGTCGGCGCCCTGAACTGAGCCGCCGAGCTTCGCACCCGCCCTAGGCGCCGAGCATCGCGCGTAGGCGCCGAGCATCGCGCCTACGCGCCGAGCATCGGGTCGCTCACGCTCGGGCGACCGTTTTCCACGTGGCCCGCGAGCCGTTGCTGAAAGCCCGGATCCGCGTCCACCGAGAGCGTGAGGTCGTACCAGCCGTGCGAGCCGTGAAGAGCATGCTCCACGCTGAGCGTTCGCCCACTCGCGATGCTGTGCGTCGTCGTGCGCCGCGTATAGGCGTCGTGGATCTTGAGATCTGCGCGGCTGGCGCTCAGGTTCTCGATCTCGAGGATCAGCGACGGCTCGGCGCCGTAGCGGCTATTCACGCGCAAGTTCGCTTGCTCTGGAAGGGTCAAGCCGCCCTTGAACGCGCGAAAGAAGCCATTCGGCCCGTACACGGAGAGGTCATAGCTGCGTTGCCCCCGCTCGCGGAGCGCCCATGACTCGTGCAGCTGCGCCCCGGCGCCGAGCGTGTACGTCCACGGGCCCTCGGTTCCGCTACCCGGGCGCACCTGGAAGACGACCGCTGCTCGGCCCAGATTGTGGAAAGCCAGCACGACGGCGCCGCGCGTCCAGTCGGCGCGGCCGACCACATCGAGCTCATAAGGCAGCGCGCGGGCGGGCCTGACGCCGGGCTCCTGTTTTGGCAGCTGCTGCACGGAGGGCGGCAGCGGTGCGTAGTCCGGATGAAGGTCGCGGTCCGGTGGCGCGTAGCTAGCCGTGCTCGGCAAGCTCACCAGCGTCGCATCCGCTGCACTGAAATCGAAGGCGGAGGTCAGATCGCCGACCACGGCGCGCCGCCAGGGCGTGATGTTCGCCTCGACGAGCCCAGGGCATTCGCGAGCAAAGCGCTGCTCGATGAAGCGAATCAGTGAGGTGTGGTCGAACACTTCGGAGTTTACCCAGCCCCCCTTGCTCCAGGGAGAAATCACGACCATCGGCACCCGCACCCCAAGGCCGTAGGGGCCCGGCGCATAGTCGGCGTTGCCTTGAAAGAGCTCGTTCGTGGTCGGCACCGTCGACAGCCCTTGCGTGCGATCGCTCGGTGGCGTTGGCGGCACCATGTGATCGAAGAAGCCGTCGTTCTCGTCATACATCAAGAACAGCGCCGTCTTGCTCCAAACTTCCGGGTTCGCCGTCAAGGCATCGAGCATCTGCGCGACGTACCAGGCGCCATAGTTCGCGGGCCAATTGGGATGCTCGCTGTAGGCCTCGGGCGCCACGCTCCAGGACACGCGCGGCAGTTGGTTGGTCAGCACATCTGCTCGGAATTGATCGAAGAGCGTGCCGCCGCGAGCGACATCGGTGGCCCTACGGCTCGCCTCGAAGAGCGCGCTGCCAGGCTGTGCGTTCTGATACTGATGGAAGTAGAGCAGCGAGTTGTCGCCGTAGTTGCCGATATACGGATCCGCGCCCCAACCCCAGTAGTGAGCGGCGTCGAGCCCTGCGCCCGCATCTTGATAGATTTTCCAAGAAATGCCGTGCTTTTGCAGGCGTTCAGGGAAGGTCAGCCAGTCGTAGCCGGCCTCTGAGTTGTCGAGCACGGGCCCGCCGGCTCGCCCGTCGTTGCCGGTCCAACCCGTCCACATATGATAGCGATTGGGATCGGTGGCACCCAGGAACGAGCAGTAGTAGGCGTCACACACCGTAAACGCGTCGGCCAGCGCGAAGTGGTAGGGAATGTCGGCCCGCGTCAGATACGCCATGCTGCTGGTCCCTTTGGCCGCTATCCATTGATCATATTTGCCGTGGTTCCATGCGGCGTGGGTGTCGGTCCAACCGTGCGGCAAGTCTTCCAAGAACGCGAGTCCGAGGTTGGGGGCGTCGGGGTGAAACGGCAACACGCGCTCGCGCCCGTTCGGCTGCTGCCACACCGGCGCGCCCGAAGGCAGCTTCACCGCGCGCGGATCGCCAAAGCCGCGCACGCCGCGCAGGGTGCCAAAATAGTGGTCAAATGAGCGGTTTTCCTGCATCAAGATCACGATGTGCTCGACATCGGCGATGCTCTGCGTGCGCCGATTCGGCGGGATAGCGAGCGCTCGCCGGATGCTGGCCGGGAACGCTGCGGCGAGCGTCCCGGCGCTCAACGCCTTCAGAAATGCACGACGATCTTTGGACATGGGGAGACCTCCGTCAGCCATCGGCATGAGAGATGCGCGATTCGACGGCGGCGACCATATCCGGTCGACACGAGCGTTAACCTGACGAGTTGGTTGCGATCGTGAAACGCTGTGACGCGTGTTTCGAGAACTTCGCCCGCGCGGCGCCGAGCTGCTTCGAAGTTGTCACTCGGCGCGAGTCGTCAATGCCCCGCCATGATCTTGTGACCCAGACGCTCGAGGCTGTTCGCATCGGCGTCGGAGACCAACGCGTAGCCGAGGTCACGCTGCCGGAAGAGCAAAGCATTGAACCCGCGAGATTGCTCGAGCCGCGCGCTCACGCCGTCGAGCGTGCGGTTGCCGAGGTACGGCCAAGGCAACCCCTCCGCGCGAAATACGAACAGCGTCACCACGTGCAGGCGCCGCTTGAACACGAAGACGGCCGCTTTGCGATCGAGGAGATAGCCGATCGAGCCGCCCTGCAGCGGGAACTCCTCGTCCCCTGCGAAATCGAGGACGGGGGCAAAGTCGAGCCGCCCCTCGAACCAGGGTTTCACTTGGTGAATGCCACCGCTCTCGATTTCGATGGGATGCGTCGCGTAGAGCACACGCAAATGGTCGTTGACCGCCTCGTCGACCAGCCGCTCCGTGGCGCTTGGCCGCAGCGCGAACACGACGCTCAAAGCGCCCGCGAGGACCACGGCCGCCGTCGCGCTCACCAGACGCAGCTTGCGGCCGTCTCGCCACTTGGCCCACCTGCTAGAGACAGAGGGGGGCGCCGCCTCCGCGCGCAGCGTGGCCGCGAGCCGCGCTTTGAGTGCTTCCGGCGCGGCCTGTCGCGGCAAACGCCCGAGCGCGGCATCGAGTTCGCGTTCAGCCTTGGCGAAGGCACGACACTCCTCGCACCCTTGCAGATGTCGCTCCACCTC
This sequence comes from Sorangium sp., assembly GCA_019695485.1. Classification (GTDB taxonomy): domain Bacteria; phylum Myxococcota_A; class Polyangia; order Polyangiales; family Polyangiaceae; genus PMG-095. Next base: position 4,562 of record JAEUAF010000569.1, on the reverse strand, counting down.
TGCGCGCGCCTCGGGTGGCAGCGTCGACCAGCGAGAGGTCGCAAGCCGACGGCGGTGCTCTGCACAGCTAGACTCGGTCATTTGCCGTACTCCGCGAGCTTCGCGCGCAGCGTCGTTCGTGCCCGAGCGAGGCGAGACTTCACCGTACCCGCCGCACAACTCATGATGCTGGCGATTTCGAGTTCGCTGAAGCCCTCGAGATCGAGCAAAATCACGCTACGCGCCTCAGCGCTCAAGCTGGCGAGGGCATTCTCGATGTCCGCGACGACGACGCGTCGCAGCCGGTCAATCTCGAAGTCGCCACGCAAGAATTCGCGCGAGTCGTCCTCGGCTTCGCGCTCCTCGTCGGCCAGCTTCGCCAGCGGACTTCGCTGGGCGCGTCGCAGCGCGTCGAGCTGCGCGTTTCGAAGAATGCGAAACAGCCAGGCGCGCAGGTTCGTGCCTTCCTGGAACTGGTCGCGAGCCTGAATGGCCCGCGCGAAGGTGTCCTGCACGAGATCCTCCGCTTCGCTCGCCTGGTGGGTCAAGCGTCGGGCAAAGTTGTAAAGAGCGTCCGCCTGCTCCAGGACTCTCGCGGCGAAAGCCGAGGCTTGCGAAGGCCGTTCGGACACGCGTTTCGCATACCAGCTCTCTGGTTTCGAGGACAAGTACCCCTGAGGGGCGGCCAAACGCGAGACCACAGCGGCTCTTCTAACGGTGTAACGAGCGAGCCCGCGTTCGGTTCCCCGAATCCGTCGAAAGCGGCGCGCCGAGTCGCTGAGCGGCCCACGAGCGCCCAGTCCCGAGGGGATTGGCTTGGGGGGGGCAGCGTGGCGACGGGCGCGCCGCGCGACGGAGCCCGACGTGGGGCCTGCGCGGCGACGCTCGTCGCAGGTCTGGTGCCGCGCCTGCCCGACACTGTCTGGTGACGGCGGCGCCGGCACCCGCTGCGTTCGGCCTACGGCTCGACTGAGCTTCCCATCGCAAGCCGTCCCGCTCGTGGCGCTCGGCGCGTGCGAAACCAGGCCTCGAACGTGGAATGGCTCAGGGTTGCCGAAAGCGTGGTGATCGAAAATCCGAGCATGAAGAGGGGCAAGGGGCGCGACGTGAGGTCCGGCCACAGCAGACGCAGCGCTCCCAAGATGGGCACATGGAAGAGGTACATGCCGTAGCTCACGCGCCCGACGTGACGCAGGCTCGCGGTCTCGAGCGGCCAAACCGAACGCCGCTCCGAGCCGAGGACGCACGCGCCGACCCAAAGCGCCAGGCCAAGCTCGAACCACAGGAACGCGCGCGGTGGCCAGATCACCCCCGCTGCAACCAGGACCGCAGCGAGCGCCGCGCTGGCTGGCCGCGCGAGTACGGGCGCGAGCCAGCGGTAGCCGCGAGGGCTGTCGAGCAGCACGGCGAGCAGCGCACCGAGCGCGATCGAGGCCGTGAAGCTCGTCACGATCGTTTCCCACACGCTGCGCGCCGGAATGAAAACGCTGAGCCAGCGGCGCTCCGCGAATTGATCCAAGGCAATCAGTGTGACGAGGCAGCCGAAGAGCGCAGGGCCGCGTAGTTTGCGCATGAGAACCGGCCAAAATGCGTAAAATTGCTGTTCCGTCGACAGCGACCAGGCGAAGCCGAAGAGCACGGGGTGAGCCACACGATAGCTGACGAACCAGTTGGCGGTGTGGGTCGCGAAGAAGGGCAGGTTCGTGAAAAAGTGCGACCTTACAGGGGACTCTGTCGGCAAGGCGAGCGCCGCAAGCGCGAAGCCGGCCAGCACTAGATAGTAGAGCGGGAAGATGCGCCGCGCGCGTCGCAGCCAGAAAGCTCTGAGGTCGATCGCGCCGGTGCGCGCGCGTTCACGCAACAGAAGCGTGGTGATCAAGAAGCCACTCACCGCGAAGAAGAGCTGCACGCCGAGGTGTCCGCGCCCGAGCGCTCCGGGCAATGGGCGAGGGGTCGCGTGATGCCAAATCACGGCCGCGATGCTCAGCGCGCGCAGTCCGTCGAGTGCCGGGAAGTAGCCTCGCGCCCGATACTGCGCGAAGCCGTGCGGCGCGCCTGCACTCACCAAAACAGCGGCTCGGGGGTCAGCGCGACGCCCGTGCGCGCCAAAACCTCGCTTTGAATGCGGCGCGCGAGGGCGATCAGCTCGCCGCTCGTGGCACCCTCGTGACACACCAACGCGAGGGCGTGGCGCGACGAAATACCGACGCTGCCCTCACGAAAGCCCTTCTCGAAGCCCGAGCGTTCGATGAGCCAGGCGGCGGAGAGCTTGACCCTGCCGTCACGTTGCGGAAAGCGCGGCATGGCGTTCACGCCAACACGGCTTTCGACCGCGTCCGCCGCCTGCGAAGTCACGACCGGATTCAAGAAGAAAGAACCGCAGCTTCGGGTGTTGGGGTCGTTCGCGTCGAGCAGCATCGACTTGCGGCTCCGCAGTTGGAGTACGGTGTGTCGGAGGTCTCGTGCCGTCGCGGGGCCGGGCAGCTCGCCGAGTGCTCGCTGAAGCTCTGGGTAGCGTGGAGCGGCGGGAACTCCGCGCGTTAGCTCGAAGCTAACGCGTGAGACCACATAGCGGCCCGGCTCCCTCAGTTTGAAGCGGCTCTCGCGGTAGCCGAACTCGCACTCGTCGCGAGTGAACTCGACGAATCGACGCTGTTCGCGGTCGAACGCGCGCACCGCGACCAAGGTGTCGCTCACTTCCTGGCCATAAGCGCCCACATTTTGGATCGGTGTGGCGCCGACGGATCCCGGAATACCGCTCAAGCACTCGAGGCCCGCGAGCCCGAGCTCGACCGTTTGTCGAACGAAATCGTCCCACTTCTCTCCCGCGTCCACGGCGAGTCGCACGCCGTCGGGGGTGTCTTCGCGGCGCTGCCCCTGGGTCCCGAGCGCCAGCACCAGGCCGTCGAGTCCCGCGTCCGGAACCACGATGTTGCTGCCACCGCCCAGCACCCACACCGGCAGCGCGCGTTCGCGCGCGAATTCCAGAGCGTCGGCGATGTCCTGCTCGCTCTTCGCGCCTACGAAGTAGCGAGCCAGGCCCCCGAGCTGCAGCGTCGTGCGCGGGGCGAGCGGAACCTCGGTTTCGATCAGCACTTCCCGACCCTACACTTTGCCGGAGTTCCGGCGTGGTGGGGAGCCCTTGCAGTGAGTGATGCCGGGCCCAGGGCGTCGTCGCGGCAAGAGCAGCCGCGAGCGAGAGCGCGCGCGGTCGCTGATGAAATAGCGCACTTCACCGGGCATCTGCTGAGCGCCCAGATCGCGACCGACGAGGGCGTCGGCAAGCACCGTACAGCGCTCAATCGGGCTCGAGAGCAGGTTGAGGAGCACCACGGCTCGGCCGCCGATCGTGCAGAGGCCGCCGGGACCCGCGCCTTTGCGGCGCATTCCGACCGCGCGAATTTCGAGCCCTGCGCCACGCGCGACGCGCTCGAGCTCCACGAGCAGTTGGTCGGGGGCCACGTCGTCATCTTAGCCGAATTCGGCTGGGACCGGGTGTTCTGGGCCGAGCTCACAGGTAGCCAAATTGCCGTCAGCGGGCCCTCGACTGCTCGCATTCGGGCGCGCTTGAGGCCGGCCGTGTTGAATTTGGGGCTACGGGAGGGCTCCGAGCGTGCTATTCAGGGCGGAGTGAGAGGCGTCCTGCCGGAGGCGGGAGCGATTCGCGCTTCCCCGGAGGCGCCTCAGGCCGAGAACACCCTGTTCTCCCCTAACCGAAAGACAATCTCTGATGACGTTTACGGAAGCTGCGGCGCAGGTACTGCGCCTCGTGGGCAAGCCCCTTCATTATAAGGAAATAACGGACGTAGCGATCGAGAAGAATCTCCTCAGTCACGTTGGTAAGAGCCCGGAAGTCACGATGGGGGCGCGGCTCGCTGCGCTCGTGAAGAAGGGCGACAAGGAGAACCCGCTGGTGCGCATCAAGCCCGGCGTGTTCGCGCTGCGTGAGTGGGACCAGGACACCATCGAAAAGGGCCTGAAGGATCGCACGCCGGCGTTGGAGAAGCTCTCCGGTCAGGAGTTTTCCTCCGAGGCCGAGGTGTCGGGCGCGGCTCACGTGAGTCTCGACGAGTTTGCCGACGAGGGCGACCCGCTGCCCCCGGGCGCGGATGAGCGCGAGCGCGCCGAACTCGCCGCGCACGCCGGTGACCTGTTCGAGACCGAGGATGATGACGATCGTCCGATCTTCGGCGATGAGCCCGAGGCGGAAACTGAGGACGCGCAGGCGAAAGACGCGGCGGGTGGTCGCCGTCGACGCCGTCGGCGCCGTCGTGGTCGCCTTGGCGACGAGCGCAGCGCCGGCGACGAGCTGCCCTCCTACACTGTGAGTGACGCCCCGGCTGAGCTGGTCGTGGCCGCTGCTGAGCTCGAACCCCGCGAGGGTCGTGAGCCGGCCGAGCGCGAGCCACGCGAAGCGCGCCCTCGCGAGCCTCGCGAGCCTCGCGAGCCTCGCACGGACGCCCGCGAACCCCGCGAACCTCGGGAGCCCCGCGAAGGGCGTGAGCCCCGGGAGCCGCGCGAACCCCGTGCTGACACCCGCGAAAGCCGTGACCGCGACGGGCGTGAGCGCGACCGCGACCGCG
>JAEUAF010000337.1 GCA_019695485.1 Sorangium sp. | reverse complement strand
CGCTCGACAGGTCCGAAAAGCGTTTATTGGGGGCTTCATCGTTCGGGGGTTCCACATCCGAGTCCCGTTCGGGGGTCTTGCTGGCACGATTTTCGTGGCATTTCTGGGCTCGCTACTGCTGCTCGTGATGCTACGGCTCCTTAGTCGCGGGCGGCGCTTGGGCGGGTGAGGCTGCGCCGCGGCCATTCTGCCACTGGTGCCCTGACCGCATCGCCTCAGTGAGGCGATGACGCGCGGGCAGGATCTTTTGCGCAACGGCGTACAAGACCGTGACGGCTCGGCTGACGCATCCTGCCGCCAACAGATGCCGGTTGCACGGCGTCGGTGGCCGACTCGAGAGAGCCGGAAGGGAAGGGCACGCGTCGATGGCGGTTTCTGGTCGCACACGGGAGTGGAGTCAACGAGCGCTCAGCCATCGCTCGCTGAGTGGATGCTTTGGGCTTCTGGGCATCTGCGCCCTTTCTGGCCGGGCCTTGGCGCAGTCGGCCGCGGTCGAGCCGTCGCCGGTGGCGCCAGTGAGTGCAGAGTTCGCTCCGCCCGCCCCGGGCGCACGCCGTCTCGCCAAGCACCTGCACTTCGACTTGCCCGCCCTGGATGTGCGTGAGAACGCAGTCGTCGGCTTCTGGCCGAGCATGCAGCAGTCGACGGCGCTCTGCAAAGATGCGTACTACTTGGTGCACGGCGCGTTCTTGTCGTTTCGCTACCCTGAGTGGGTACCGTCGTGGTTGGGGGACATCGTGGACGCGGCGTCGCTCGTGGCCATCGACTACACGCTGACCTATATGCCGCCAGCCGACGGTTGGATGCATGAAGAGTGGCACCGCGCCGTGATGAGCCGGCGTGGCATCAGTAGCTATAACGACATCTACAAGATCCCGATCGGCGCGGATTTGATCAACGTCAGTCACGTGCGCGACGAAGATCTGGTGCGACTCAAGCGCGACCATCCCGCCGAGCAGGTGCGGCTGTCTTCGGCCGGGCTCGAGGGCGATCTCACGCTTGGGCTCGAGTTCGACAAAGATCGCTTCTTTCGCGGTACTCGTGGCGGCACGCTCGTCACCGAGTGGCTGACGACCATCAATGTCATCGGCTACATGAGCGAGGCTGCCTTTCAGTCGGACTCCATCACGGAGCGACAGAATCGATTAGAAGGCAGCAACGTCGCGATTCGTGACTTCACGGGTCTCGACCCGGATGGCTGGGTTTACGATCTATTCCGCCCCGATGAGCCCTACGCGGCGCGCGGTGTTCACCCTTCCGGTGTGGGGATCGACCGCTATCGCTCCGAGTCCGACTTCACTTCGCGCGAGCGTCATTACCTGCGCACGCAAGCGCACCTGTCCTTTCTCAATCTCGCAAATCCTCAGCTGCTCGGGCTCTATGCGTTCGAGCTCGGCGAGTTTCAGGGTCGGCCCGTGAGTGTGAACGCTAGTCTTCAGCACATGCTGGCGCCCTTTGGCTATTCATTGGGTCTGAATCTCTTCGGAAAGGTCGGTCGCTACGCGGCGTTCGCGGAGCTCCGCGCTTTCGTGAGCAATTCGCAAGTGCTGCCTGGGCTCGCGCTCGAGCTCGTGCGTTACCCACTGCCCTTCTTCGGTGCGAGTGTGTCGCCGCGCGCCCAGGCCTGGTTGCAGCCTGCAGCCCAACGCTTTTTTGCCGAGTCCGCTACTCCCGGTGCGGCGCTTGCACTGCGTGCAAACGCGCCAATTCATGCGCCGTTCGAATTCTATCTCGAGGCCTCCGCCAAGACGGCGGGTTGGCAGCCGGGTAACGTGTTTCTAGGGTCTAGCTTGAACCTGCGATCCGGGCTGGAAGCCCTGCTCTTTTAGGGCCAAGAACGCCGATCGCGCCCTGCGCCGAGCGGCAGCAGGGGGTTAGGGAATGGCGGGCACTACCACTTTGGAAGGTGGTATACGTTCGCCATGTTCAATCCTCGCGCTCTTGGTAGGGCGGCCTTAGAACGCGCGTCGGGAAAAGTGCTCGGGGCGCTCTCTCGAGCCGATGAGCTCGGCGGGAAGCTCTACGAGCAGCTGGGTGAGAAGCTCGCCGAGCTCAGCGCTGCTCGACATGCCGCGCGCACGGCCCTGGCGTCGGAGCCGGCGCAAACGCCCGTTTCCGGGACACCGTCGCCGGCTGTGAAGACGCCAGCTATCGGCCTCGGCGATCCGGCGCGCGCCATGCAGATTTTTGGGCGCGCATCGTGTCCCTGGAGTGGTCGGGCTCGCATGCTAGTGGAACGGGCGGGATTGGAGCACAGCTACTTCGATTTGGCTGGCTATGGCGCCGATCAGGTGTTGCGCGAGCTCAAGCAAGAGACCAAGCAAGACAGCGTGCCTTACGTCTATGTGCGGGGTCGCTTCATCGGTGGCTACAACGCGCTCGATGAGCTTTCCCGCCTCGGGCACCTCGAATACCTGACCCTGCCCGAGCACGAGCGAGCCCAGCACCCGATGCATGGTCGCATCGAGGTATTGCCCCGCCGCCACGACGGCGAGCGCATTCCGGGCGAAGCGTAGCGGTCATTCTGATCCGCAGGTTATGTGCGCTGAGTGTAAGGCCAGTCGAAAGGCGCGGGGGCCGGTTAGTAGCGGTCCGCGTCGCCTTTCGGCGCGAGTGGCCAGGGCGGAGCCGCGCGGCCGTTGACGGTCATCCCGCCGTGCACGAACGGTGCGCCATTGGCGATGAAGTCTGCAGGAAAGTTGAGGGACGGTTTGGATAACTCGTCGAGCCTGGCGATGTGCGTCGGGTCGAGACGGATGTCGAGCGCATCGATGTTGTCGTCGAGTTGTTGCAGCGTGCGGGCCCCAAGGATCGTGGAACTGACGCCCGGGCGACTCTGCACCCAGGCGAGCGCGACACGCGCGACGCTGGTGCCGAGCGCGCTCGCGATCTGCTCCATCTCTTCCAGCAGAGTGTAGGTGCTCTCGCTCAGCGCGGAAGTCGCCCAAGCGCCGCGACCTGCTTGGTGCTCGCCGTGGCGCTCGCGCTTGTACTTTCCGGAGAGAACGCCGCTCTTCAGCGGCGACCACGGCGTCACGCCGAGCCCGAATTCACGCGCCATCGGGATCAGATCCCCCTCGACCGTGCGTTGCAAGAGTGAGTATTCGATCTGCAGGGCGATCAGCGGCGCGTAGCCGCGGAATCGTGAAAGCATCTGCGCCTCGACGCATTTCCAGGCGGGGGTGTCCGAGAAGCCGACGTAACGGATCTTCCCAGCGCGCACCAAGTCATCCAGCGCGCGCATGGTTTCGTCGATGGGCGTCGAGGCGTCCCAGGCGTGCATCCAGTAAAGATCGATGTAGTCCGTTTGTAGGCGGCGCAGGGACTGCTCACAAGCAGCGACCAGCGCCTTGCGGTGCGAGCCGCCACCGTTCGGGTCGCCCGGGTACAGATTCGACAGGAACTTGGTGGCAATCACCAGTCGATCTCGCCGCTCGGCGTGCCGCCCAACGTGGTCACCGATGATCTTCTCGGAATGGCCTTTGGTGTAGGCGTTCGCGGTGTCGATGAAGTTCCCACCTCGTTCCACGAAGCGGTCGATCAAGGCTTCGGAATCCTTGACGCTCGCGCCCCATCCCCAGTCGTCGCCGAACGTCATCGCGCCGAGGCACATGGGGGAGACTCGAAGACCGGAGTGACCGAGCGTCACGTAGTGATTGAGCGACATGGACGCAGGAAATGGGGCGAGCTCGGCGTGGCGTCAAGTGGCGCCGGAGCGGCCTTCCTTACCAAGGTGGAGAGTCCTTGGCGAAGGGCTCGCCCCTGGTCTTTTGGGCTAGTCGACGCCGCACGAAATCCCTACTGGCGTTAGCCGTCACCAAGCCGAGCACGAAGTGGCCCCGCATGACGACGACTGGCACTGCGTGAGGCAGCTGCAGTCGTTCGAACACGCTCTCTAGCGCGTCGCCGGGGTCCGCCGTCACGAGTCCGCGCTGCATGGCGCTGGCTACCGTCGCACTTGGTCCGCGTTCCGCGAGCGACTTCTCGATATCGGCCTGGGTCAGCACGCCGACGAGCTCAGTTCCGTCGAGGACCGGGAAGTCCTGTTGAAAGCCGGTTCGCACGAGCTCAGCGGCGCTAGTGAGCGGGTCGGACGCCGACAACACCCGCAGCTGCGTGAGCATCACGCTCGCCATCGGCACGCCCACGAGCGCCCTCTTGAGCTCAGCGGTCGCGAGTTCCTGCTGGGCGCCCGTCCAGACGAAGAGCGCGATCAGAAGCAACATCGGATTGAAGAAGAGGCCGAACGCGGCGAGCAGTACCGCCATCCCTTGGCCGAGGCGGGCGGCGATCTCCGTGGCGCGCACTGGCTCGAGCTTGAAGGCGAGCGCGGCTCGCACCACTCGTCCGCCGTCCATGGGAAAGGCGGGTAGCAAGTTGAACGCGGCCAGGGAGACGTTGATCCACAAGAGCTCGCTCAGAAATGAGCCCGTAGCACTCCCGATCGCGCTGGGATTCGCGCGCGCGCCGGTGACCGCGAGAACGACCCAAAGCAACAACGCCAGCATGACGTTGACGGCTGGACCGGCCACCGCCACAAAGAGCTGTTCACGTGGCTTTTCTGGTAAACGCTCGAGGCTCGCCACGCCGCCAATCGGAAGCAGCACGATGTCCCGCGTCCGGATCCCAAAGCGGCGGGCAACGAGGGCGTGTCCGAGCTCATGCAGCACCACGATCCCAAAGACCGTGAGGATGAGCGCAAGACCCCGCACCATCGCCCCAACGCCCGCAGCGACCTGCCCAAACGCAACCCAGGCGAGCAGCAGCGCGAAGGTCGCGTGGACGTAGACGTCGATGCCAAAAATGCGCGCGAGCTTCCAGGACCACGCCCGCTTCGCCACGGGCTCCAAGTCTCGCTCGCGCCCAGAGCCTCGAGGCCAGCTGCTTGGGTGGGTTGAGAGAGTTTCGTGCGCTTGCGTTGACGCGGACATGCGCGCTCCTTTCGGCGGACTCGGCTCTGTGGTGCAAGAAGTAGTCCCGGCCAGGCCAATGCTCACCGCGGGCGGCGCGCCGCGCTCTTCGGCTCGATCCGCCTCGACGCGCGCGGAGAGGCGACTTTTTTGCCGCAGCCCCTACGACCATTTCGCCACAGCGATCGCCATGAGCCATCGAGCGGCGCCAGCGTTGCTACATGACGGTCACCCTGTGGTGGTCAGCTTGGCCCGCCAACGGAGAAGCGCCGCACCGCGAGGGCTAGCGCGGCGAGGATTAGACTCGCGCCAGTCGCGAACGTGACGCGCATGCCGTTGGCGACGGCCTCGGGGGGCGTGCTGTTGATGTCGATCGTCGCAGCGGCCAGCGCGAACACAGCGCCCATGACGGACGCGCCCGTGATCAGCCCGAGATTGCGCGATAGGCTGAGTAACCCGGAAATGACCCCCCGCTGGTCTGGTACGACGTCCGTCATGATTGCGGTGTTGTTGGCGGTCTGGAAGAGCGCGTAGCTCGCAGTGACGACCACGATCGGCGCGACGTAGCCAAGCACGCCGAACCGGAGCTGCGTCAGCGACAGAATCGAGCAGCCGCTCGCCATTCCTCCGAGCCCAGCCAAGGTCATGCGCCGTGCGCCCAGGCGGTCCACGATGCGACCCGCTGGCACACCGGTCAATGCGGCGACGAGCGGACCGATCGACAGGACCAGTCCGACCAGCGTCGTCGGGAGCCCGAGCGCACGTGAGAGATAGAAGGGTCCGACCACCAGCGTCGCCATGATCACAGTCGACACGAGCGTGCTCATGCCGAGGCTCGCGCGCAGCGCGGAATGTTGGAACATCGCCAATTGGACCAAGGGTGACGCGACCTTCGACTCCACCAGGAAAAACAGCCCGA
>JAEUAF010000334.1 GCA_019695485.1 Sorangium sp. | reverse complement strand
GGTGGAAGCTTCGATCGGAATGCGTTCAACTTGGGATTGAACGGCTTCTCGAGCACGCTACCGACCGCGCGCGCGCCCAACATCGGCGCGCGCTGCGCGCGACAGCGCACCTGAACGGCTCCAGATGCCGCTCATCCTTCGGCACACGGGCTACGAACACACCAACTCCGTGGCACCCGTCAATGGCCGCGGCTCGCCACGACGCTGGCGGCCCCCGAACGCCAACGTGGCGATAGGCACCGAGAGGCCCGCGCGAGGTTTTGGGCGTGGTTCGGGCCGCTACCGCCAGGCAAGCTCGAGACCAGCCGTCATGCTAGCCTCGCACAGGTGACTCACTCTGCCGTGCGTACGGGCGTATCGCCCGCAGAATTTCTCACTTGGGAGCGAGAGCAAAGCTCGCGACACGAGTATTTTTACGGCGAGATTTTCGCGATGGCGGGGGGCAGTCCACGCCACGCAGCTTTGGCGGCGCGCGTGGCGCGGGCGCTCGGCGTGGCGCTTGGGCGCGAGTGCGAAGTGTTCTCGAGCGATCTAAAACTCGGGTTCGTTGATGACGCGCGGTACGTGTACGCCGACGTCACGGTCGTGTGCGGGCAGCTGCGGATTCAGCCCGGCACCAACGACGTAGTCGAGAACCCAACCATCGTGGTCGAAGTGCTCTCTCCCAGTACCGAGCAATACGATCGCGGGCTGAAGTGGGAGGGCTATCGTGGTGCCGCATCGCTCACGGACTACCTGCTGGTTTCGCAGAAGGCGACGGCCATTGAGCACTTTCGGCGGGAGGGCGACGGCGCGTGGCGCTACCGCGCCGCCGGTCGTGGTGAGCGCGTAACGCTGACGGGAGGAGTCCAGTTGGATCTGGACACCATTTACGAGAACGTGTTCGACCTCGCGGGCGAATAGAGCTTCTGGACGGTCAGGTCGTCATGCAGCCTTCGCCCACGCCGGCCCACCAGAGCATCCTTGACGAGATCTATGTCGAGCTCCGGGCCCCCTTTCAGCGCAGTCGCGGGGTCCCGGCGGGTGGTGGCTGATTCAAGACGGCGACGTCCAATTCGGTCCGCATGATGTCTGCCGACCGGACATCCCAGGCTGGAGGATCTCGAGCTCCCGACCGAGGCTTAAAGAGCCAGCACTATCGGACCATCCCCGAACTTGGCGCGGTGGTGATCGCGTCGCATCGCGAAGGGCGGCGCCCGTCTACGTTGCCCCGCACCGGTCCGTCCTCGCGCCTTCGGCGCTGCGGGCGGCCCACCTCCCGCCTTATCTGTGCTCGCACGGGCTCGTTCACTACAGCGCACTCTATCACGACCCGCTCCGGCACCTCGGCCCCTGCTGCGCGCAGATGGGGGAGGTCGGCGAAGGGAGCGCTTGGTGCCGCCCGAGTACCTGTCGCGGTCTGGTAGTCTCGGACGCCGTTGGGGCCCAGGTGTTCGCCTGGGGCTCGGCCTCCCCCTCCCTCACTGCCGTGGCTTTGCGCCATCAATATCGCCCCTGCGTTTCTGAACATGCTCGAATGTATTGCGCCCGACGTTGGCTAGGAAAACGCTGTATTGGCTAAAGATCCGTTCCGCCGCGTTCACTGCTGCGGTCGCCAGAGCCAAGACCCCGAAGAAGAACCCAAAGGATTGAACTTGCGACCTTGGCTTTAGGAAAGCCCAGGTCGCTCCCTTGCGCTCGGCAGCCGGCTTCTTGTAGGGAGCCGCCGCTCTCAGCTATCCGCCTAGAGCCGTCGCGGGGGCGCCGGGGGGCGCTTCGCCAAAACCGTCCTCTGACGTCGTCGACTACGGCGAGTCGCCCGCTGTACCCGAGTCGTGACGGGCGTTCGCCCGCGCTTAGCCCGTCCCCAAATCCGCTAGAAGTTTCTGATAGGGCTTGGGCTGTTGTCGGCAGCACGCGGGCGTGGTGCGTTCGTGGACATGAAGGTCATCATCACGGGCGCGACGTGCCCGTTTGCAGCGAAGTTACCCACCCGTTTGCGCTGAAGTTGACCACCCGAGCTGAACGGAACTGGCTGGGCGGAGCGTAAGCGACGCGAGTGCCGGAATCTTCGAAACTGAGTTTATGAACCTGCCCTTGAGAGGGCCAAGTTTGCAGTGGTCAAGTTCGGAGCGCAGCGACGCTCACGTGGGCTTCTTCGCGTTGGCCAAGCGCTCTCTGTACGAGCCACCTTTGAGGACGACGCGCTGGCTCGGGTGAACGAGTCGGTCGACGATGGCTTCGGCGACAACCGGATCTTCGAACAGCTTCGTCCACCCTCGACTGTCGACTTGGGACGTGATGATTACGATGCCGCGTTGGTAGCGTTCCTCGAGTAGATCGACCAACGCGGTCGCTTCTTCGTGTGTGTACGATCGCAGCCCGAAGTCGTCCAAGACGAGCACCTTGGCCTTGTTGAGTTGCCGGAGGAGCTGCAGGTATTTGCCAGCGGCTTTCGCTGCGGCGATTTCCTCGAAGAGCAGATTCACCGGCACGAACGCGGTCGAGATGCCTTCGGCGCACAGACGCCTGCCGAGCGCGATGGCGAGGTGAGTTTTGCCCTCGCCAGTCTTGCCGAACAAGAGCAGGTTTTCCTTGCCGGTGAAGAAGCCGAGCGTTGCTAGCTCCTTGAGTTTGGCTTTGGCGATGCCGCGGTCGTACGTCGCGTCCCAGTCCTCGATCGCGGCTTGGGAGCGAAAGCCGGCGCGCGTGGCGAGGGCCTTCGCGACTCGGTCCTTCCGAAATAGAGCCTCATCCTCGAGCAGCAGCCGCAGGAAGTCGAGGGGATGCATCTGACTGGCGAGGGCTTCCGCTGCGCGGCGCTCCATCTGAGCGTGAATGCCGAACAGTCGAAGCTGGTGGGCGAGCAGCCGCGTTTGATCAGAAATCATGATTCGCCTCCGCTAGCGTCGGCGCCGTCGTTTTGGCGATGAAGGTACAAGTCTTCGCCGTCGCGCTTGGGCTTGACCAGCACGAGGCGCGCACCGTTGGCGTCGTAGTGCTCGGCGCAGGCCTTGATGTAGGCGAGCCGTGGCTTCTTGAACTTCAGTGCCTTGTCCGCGGCGTACTCGAGCGCCTCGCGCGTGACACGGCTGCTGTGCGGCAAGCGCAGGATGCCTTGCACGCGACGCAGGTAGCGTAGCGGATGGCTCGAATGAATCAGGGAATGCACCAGCTCGAGCGTTTTGGGACCAATCCGTTCGGCTTCGGCCTGGGCCGCGCGCACCTCGAAGCGCCGAACGCTCAGCTTCCCATCCGGGTAATGTTTCTCATCAGTCGAGAATTTCCCCGTTCCGGAAAGCCGAGCGTGAGCGGCGAGGCGCTCGTGATCAGCGGCGAATAGCTCGACCAGCTTCGCGCTGACGCGGACGCGAACCGTCTGTCCGATCATGCGATGCGGCGCGGAGTAGAAATTCTTGTCGACCTGAACGTGGCAATCGGGATGCACTTTCGCCGTGCGCCAATCGAACAGCTCGAAGCGGCTTTGCGGTAACGCGCGCAACGACGGCTGCTCCAGCGCGAACCGCTCGCGACGGCTGCTGCCGTGGTCCTTCATCACCCCCTCGTTGAAACGCTCGAGGTACGTGCGAAACGCTGCATTCAGCTCCGCGAGCGAATAGAAGACCCGATTTCGCACTTCCTGAAAGAAGCCACGCTGAATCGCGCCGATCGTGGCTTCGACGGTGGCCTTGTCGCGAGGCTTGTACGGCCGTGCCGGCAGCACAGCAAACCCTTGATGATTGCCGTACTCGCAGTATGTTGGATTGACGTCGGGGTCGTATCGATGCGCAGCGCGCACCCCGGCCTTGAGGTTGTCGATCACCACGTACGGCACAACGCCGCCGAAAAACGCCCACATCCGCTCATGGGACTCGATGAACGACGCGAGGTTTTGGCTCCACGTGAACTCGCCGAACGTGTACGAGCTGAACGGAAGCACCGCGCAGAACAGGTGCGTCTTGCGGCACTCACCATTGGTCCGGTCGACGACGTCGATGCCATCGCAGTAATCGATTTGCACCTGCTCCCCCGGCTTGTGCTCGAGACGCATGGTCGCAGCAACCTGGCGCGGCGCCATCGCGACCAACCGGCGGCGAAAGCGCGTGTAGCTAGCTTCGGGCGCCAGCTCGCTGTGCAGCTGCTTGATGGTGGCACCGCCCGCGACCTGCTTCGCCACGTCTTGCCAGTCGATGGCGGCGTCCCAAGCCGGCTCGCTCGTGGCAGCGCTAGCAACGCTCGCGTCCGCGGGCTGACCCGTCCCGAACTTGCGAACCGTCTGTCGCGATATCCCTAGCGCCAGCGCCACCTTTCGGATCGAAAGGCCCTGACCCAACAACACCCTGATCTGCTCTTGCATACGCGCGGTCTTCCTGTCTCTGGCCATGGCCGGCACCAGTGCCATGCCCAGTAGGTCTTGTGCGCGCCGCCTGCCCGCCCCAGCCAGCGAAGTTGACCACCCTGCAACTGGTGGTCAATTCCGCCGATCATGCCCGGTCAACTTCCCGCGCAAACGGGTGGTCAACTTCCCTGATCAGGGGGTGGTCAACCTCGTTGCACACGGGTGGTCAACTCCAAGTGCAATCGGGCAGCCCGCCAAGGGCCGCGTCGAGCGCGCCAATCTGACACTTCAAGACAGGCTCG
>JAEUAF010000287.1 GCA_019695485.1 Sorangium sp. | reverse complement strand
CGTATCTGTCGCAGGACAAGAGCGATGCGATTACGGGGTTTACCGGGGCAGGGCTCGACCAGGCGCGCGCTGAGATGCGCCACCTGTTCTTGGTGCTCAGCTATCACCGTCATGTCATCGGCGGCTGGATCGCGTCGCTCCGTCAACGGCAAGGCCCGCAAGGGGTCTCCGTCTGGGGAGTGCTCGGGGTGGGAGTGCCCTGGCTAATCGCCGGGGTGGTGTTCAGCTGGGTGCGGCGTCGCAGCCCTGCCGCGCTCACTGCGCTAGAACAGCGCCTCGCCGACGACGAACGCAGCGAACGCCGCGCGTCACCTAGCCTTCAACTCCGAGCGCTGCGCTTGCTCGAGGCCGTCCTTCGCCCGGCGGAATGGCTGATATTCTTCGGGGTCTTGTTACGATTGATGCCAGCCACGGCGCGCGGCCTGCTCGAGGTGGAACTGTTGGTGGTGGTGGTCGGCTGGACGCTCGGCGGGGCGCTGATCGTCGACGCGATCAACGCACTCGCGGCCGGAGCCGATCGGCGAGTCATGCGCGCCACCGACCAAATCGGCCATTTGCGGCTCCGGTCGCTGCGACTGGTGGGTCGCGTCGTGGTCGTGTTTGCGTTGATCCTTCTGCTCAGCGGGCGGCTCGTTGGTGAGGGGACCGTGTATCACTGGGTTCTCTCGACGTGCTGGGTGGCGGCCTTGCCCCTGTTTTTGACCCTGGTGCGCTGGTGGCGCGAGACCGTGTTCGAGCGCGTCGAGCGCATCCGCCGCAAGTCAGCAACACAGGCTTGGGTGCTCACCAACCGCAGCGGGTGGAAGAGCTTCTTTGCGGCCATGTTGGCGGCCGTGCAGCTCTTCGCGCTAGGTCTGTACAAGACCATAAGAAACTGGCTCGCCGGTTTCGAGCTGACCCGTCGCGCCCACGCCTATCTTTTCAAACGCGAGCTCGACCGGCTCGCGAGCAGCAGAGCCTCGCACATCGCGCGCCCGTTGAGTGCCCAGGCCCTGGCCTCCCTCTCGCCGGCTCGTTCGAGTGACGCCTGGGTCGGCGGTCCGCTGGACGAGCCGATAGAGCGGCTGCTTCGAAGCGCACGCACGGGGACAGGTGGCATCGTGGCCATCGTCGGAGGACTAGGGATGGGCAAATCCTCGTTGCTCGCGCGGCTGCTGGTAGACGAACCCAGCAGCGTTTCGGTCAGCGGCGCGGCTCTCTGTTCTGCGGAGCGGCGCCGTGCCATCTTCGAGCGCTGCGCGAACGGGGAGCGAGCGTCGGGCGCTGAGGCGGCTGCACCTCCGCTGATTCTGGTGGACGACGCTCACGCACTAATCCGGCCCATCTTGGGGGGACTCAAGGCGTTTGACGAAGTCCTCGCGTATGCGCGCACGCGTTGCGAATCCTCGCTTTGGGTCTTCGCGATTGACGGCGTCACCTGGCCATTCTTGCAGCGAGCGCGAGATGCCCGACCGCTCTTCGATCAGGTGATCGTGCTCGCCCCCTGGACTGACGAGCAGATCGGCGACCTCCTGACAGCCCGCAGCAGCGAGGCCGGGTTCTCCCCCATTTTCGACGACCTGATTGAAGCCTTACCCGCTGCTGCGGACGAAATCGAGCACGAGGAGGCCTTGGCGGAAAAGCGCGCCGGATACTTCCGGATGATCTGGGATTACAGCCGTGGAAATCCGGCGATGGCGCTGGCCGTCTGGAGTGCCTCACTCGCCGAAAGCGGGGAAGGAGCCGTGCGCGTGCGCGCACTGCAGGCCCCACACGCAACCGAACTCGAGCTCTTACCGGACGCCGCGCTCTTCATCCTGCGCGCCGTTCTACAAATCGTTCCAGCCACGCCGAGCGCCGTCGCACACGCAACCCGTCTGACCGAAGAGCAGGTCGAGAACGCCTTCCGCTTCGGGCAGGCTCACGGTTACCTCGTCGAGGAGAACGCGAGCATGCGCGTGTCCTGGACTTGGCTGCGCGCGGTGGTTCAGCTGCTCGAGCGACGTCATCTCCTGGTGAACCCGTGAAAACGCGGGCTCGCCGGCTTGGCCGGCTCGTCGCAGCCCTTGGAATCTTGCTGCCGTGCGCGGCACAGGCCGAGCCCCAAGATGCGCCCGAGCTGGCTCGAATAGCCGAGTTCATTCGCTGGGGCGGAGTCGCGGCGTCAGTGCCAATCATCCTGGGCGTGCTGTTCGCGATCCGGCTGATGGAGCGCGCGAGCGATCGACTCAGCGCGCGATTTTCGAATCGCCGCCCGACGATTCAGAAAATCCAGACCACGATACGCTTCTTCCTCTATTTGTTCGTATTCGTCGTCAGCGCCAGCCTGAGTATCCGACTCGACAAAACCACGCTCACCGTAGTCGGTGGGGCGCTGGCATTTGCGGTAGGTTTCGCGCTGCGCGATCTCGTGGCCTCGTTCATCGCGGGAATCACCATCATGTTCGACCGCCCCTTTCAGGTGGGGGACCGGGTTTCGTACGGCGGCGAGTACGGCGACATAATCAAGATTGGTCTGCGCAGCGTGCGCATGAACACGCTCGATCACAACATCATCACCATCCCGAACAACAAGGTCTTTACGGACGTCACGTCGAGTGGAAACTATGGCGCGCTCGAGATGCAGGTGGCGATGGACTTCTACATCGGCACCGATCAAGACGCCGAGTTGGCTGCGGAGCTGATCCGTGAGGCCTGCTTGACGAGCCCCTACGTTTTCCTGGCACAACCGATCCCTGTGCTGGCCAAGCAGGTCATTTTCCAGAGCTACGTCGCCTTCCACCTGAAGGCTCGCCCCTACGTGTTCGACTGCAAGTATGAGAAGGCCTTCGAGACCGACGTTCACTTCCGCGTCCTCGAGGCGTTCCGTGAAAATGGCATCGGTCCGCCGGCGGTCCTGCACCGGCAGCTCAGCGATGCGTCGGTTTCGGGCAGGACCGCTTGAGCCAGTTCAGCCATGCACACTGAATTCGTCTTCGTTCTTCTATTCGCGATCGCGACGGGGGTCGCCCTCGTCGCGCGCTGGTTGAAGATCCCCTACACCGCGGCGCTGGTCCTGGCCGGGCTGCTGATTGGCGCGAAGAAGTTCATCCCCGCGCCCCACCTGAGCAAGGATCTGCTGTTCGCACTTTTCCTTCCGGGCCTGCTGTTCGAGGCCGCCTTCCATATCGATTCCAAGAAGTACTGGGCCAACCGACTGGCGATCCACGGGCTCGCAGTTCCAGGCGTCATCGCATCTATTTGCGTCTGCGCGTTCATCCTGGCGCCGACGGTACGAGGCTTGGCGCTCGAACCCAATTTTAGGCTGATCGACGCCTTCGTGTTCAGTGGGATCGTCGCGGCGACCGATCCGATCGCGGTCGTCGCCTTGTTCAAGAGTCTCGGCGCGCCCAAGCGGCTCGCGATCTTGATCGAGGGCGAGAGCCTGCTTAACGACGGGACCGCGGTCGTGCTTTTCGGCGTGATTCTGAGCTTTGCGACGGGAGTGAACGTCACGTTGGGCGGCGCGACGCTCGACTTCGTGCGCACCTGCGGACTCGGGATCTTGATCGGGGCAAGCCTCGGCTTCGGCGGCAGCAAGGTCATTCAGTTGGTCGACGACCCGATGATTGAGATCACCGTCACCGTCGTGCTCGCGTGGGGCTCCTTCGCAGTAGCCGAACAGGCGCACGCCTCCGGAGTCCTGGCGACCGTCAGCACCGGCCTTTTGTGTGGCAACTACGCGGCGCGCACCGGCATGTCGCCGACCACCAAGATTGCGACGGTGTCATTTTGGGCCTACATCGCCTTCGCTCTCAATTCGCTCGTCTTCCTTTTGATCGGGCTAGAGGTCGAGCTGCCGGGCGTCCTCGCGGCTTGGAAGACCGTGCTGGTGGCGTGGGGTGCCACCACCGCCGCGCGTGCCGTCGTCATGGGGAGCGTGAGCATTCTGCTCCGTCGAACGCGCGAACGACTGCCGCGTTGGTGGGCGACCATCATGTGCTGGGGCGGAATTCGCGGAGGACTGAGCATGGTTCTGGCCCTCGCCTTGCCGTCGTACTTTCCGCACCGGCAGTTCTTGATCAACGTCGTGTTTGGCGTCGTCGTGATCTCAATCCTCCTTCAAGGTATGACCATGGCGCCGCTGCTCAACCTACTTGGAATCGTCGCCGTGCACGATGTGCGGCTGCGCTACGAGCGCGCGCGGGCCGCCACGCTGGCTAGTCGAGCAGCGCTCGCCGAGCTCGAAAGTATTGCGAAGAAGCAGGGGCTCGAGACGCCGCTAATCGTCGAACTACGCGCACAATACGTCGCGCGCGTCGCAGCGGCTGACCAACAGATTCGGGAGCTTCAATTGAGCGACCTAGCTCTCGAGGCGGAAGAAAGGCACCGTCTGCAGCGCCACCTCGCGCTGCTCGAAAAGGAGCGCATCCTGGCGGCTGTTCGCGAGGGGGTGGCTTCAGAAGAAGCGGTCAGCGAGCTGCTCGCAGCCGTCGATGCGCGCCTCCTCGAGGTAGAGCATACCGTCTCGGAAAGCGCAGCCACGGGCCAGCCTCCGCTGCCGGGGCCCTAAAGTAAGTGGCGTCGAGCTAGCCGGGGGGGCACGGCGGCCGAGAGACAGAGGCCCAAGGCAAGGACTACTCCTCGCCCTCAACGCAGGCGCCGTCACGGCAAGCGCGATGCGCGCCGCAACCGCCGCGCCCGATGCATTCGACGCAGCGACCGTCGAGACAGTACTGATATTTGGGGTCTCGCTTTTGGCACTCGCCACCGTTCGAGCAGCGAGCGTAACGTGCGTCTGGGGTGCAGGATCCTACCGTGCTGAGCAGCGTCGCGCCGACCAGCAAGGCGAACGCGATGCCTGCGAAGCGGGGGTGTTTCTGTCGCATTTCTTGACTCGCGGATTAGAACGATAGCAGTCGCTCTCGGCCGAGCAATATGATTTGACGTCAAACAAACGCGGCGCGCGGTGGGCGTGGGCCGCCCGCGGCCAGCAAGTCCAGGGATCGCTCAGTGCCGCGCTCGGTTCTTATCCAGGATCCCCACGATAATCAGCGCAAAGCCCAGGAACCGGGTGAGGAACAAGTAGTGGCTGGATTCGCCTCCCGGGTGGGCATAGGCCAGCATCGTCCAGTTGAGCGCGAACAGCCCAAATGCCGCCCCAAACACGAGCAGCAGCCGCTCGCGGCTGTGTCGCCAGAAGCGCACGAACAAAAGGGCCGCCACCAAGCAGGCCATCGCCAACATCCCGCGCAGGAATTGGATCATGACGCTTCCCAGATCAAGCCAAACAGCAGCATCAGCATCGCGGCGAGGGCGGTGCCGGTCCTGAGCCCCTCGAGGTCGACGCTCGGCACGAGCACCAAATCGACGAACAAAAGCACATTGTTGAGTGCGAGCCCCGCAAATCCCAGGCTACTCCACAGCAGGAGCCGCTGCCGAGACCGCAAGTAGCTGCGGATGAGGAGAAGTGCACAGCCGACGCTGGTGATCGTGCACAACGCGTAAACCAGCTCACCCATCCTTCTTCCGACCCTTCTTCAGCATGAAAGCATTGGCAAACGATTGGATCGCGGATGTCCTGGCGCGCACGACAGCGTTCGAGCTGATGCGACTGGTGATCGCAAGGCGTGCACTCGAGTACGCTCTGGCAACCGCGTCTACCTGGATGGCAAGCGCGGCGTCTGGTGCGTAGCTAAACACAGGGGCATCGCTACCCTCTTTCAACAGTAGGCCCTTCGCGGCAAGCTCCTCCAAAACGGTGAAAGCGAATGGAGTCCCGAGCATGAGCTCCGCATCGACGATCTCAGCGCTCAGCGCTGCTCCGGCTCTACGCTGCAGAAGCAGCAAGACCTCGAGCTCTTCCACCGTGCCGATGAACACCATCAAAAATTGACGCACCTCGTCCGTGAGCTCCA
>JAEUAF010000156.1 GCA_019695485.1 Sorangium sp. | reverse complement strand
GGCGAACTGCTCTGGGCCGGCGAAGCCGACCACCTCGACGTGATCGGCCATTTTCATGACGAGATCGAGCCCACCGATCACACCGATTGGGTGACGAGCGGTTCGCGCTTCACGCGCCAGCGCTTTTCAGCGCTGGTCGACGCGATCGCGCGATTTCAGCTCGAAGGGCCACGCCGCGCGCGCTGAGCCCTGCAGGGCGAGCCCGCCCGAACGCCCGAGGCTCCGGGCTTCAGGGCTTCGACGGCGGTGCAGCGGCGCGAGGCAGCGCAGCGGCGCGAGCAGGCTCCGCGGGCGCGCCAACGACGACGGTCGGGTTACGCTCGATGATGTCGAAGTTCAGCGTGCGCGCCTGCCCCTCGCGCGTGTAATCGACGGTCAGCCGCGGCGCGGTCTTCAGGGACTGGAAGGTGTCGTACGCTTCGTTGTCACGCTCGATCGATTTGCCATTGACCCGCGTCACGACGTCACCTGGACCGAGATCGACCCCGTCCCAGAAGTCTTGCTGATAGAGCGCGCGCACCACCCAGCCGACGAACTTTCCATCACGCAGATCGGGTTCGACGCGGAGCTTCTGAAGAAACAACGCGAAGCCCTGGTCGACCGCCTGGGTCACGTCGTCTCGGAAGAGCTTTCCTTTCGGGGCGTGGACGACCTCTGGCGGCGCCTCGGCCGGCGCTGGGGGCGCCATCGCCGGTGATGGCCCCTCCAGCACGGGGGTTCCCGAGCAGCCGACGAGTGCGACAAGCAGGCAGGCGCTGGCTCTCACGCGGGAAACTATGCCGGAGGCCGCGCTGGCGGGCAAATCTCGGGCGAGCCAAAATGACTATTTTCGGCGGCCGCGCGCCGGCGGAGCCTACGCCCCATGTTGCGGAGCATCGCGATTCGGCCCTGGACGAAACGGTGGTCCCTCTGCCTCGCTGCAATCGCCTATCTAGGTGCGGAGCCAGCCGCGCAGGCCTGGGGGCAAAACGGACACATCCTCGTCGCGCGCATTGCAGAAAAGCACTTGGCACCCCATACGCGCGGCGAGCTGACGCGCTTGTTGGCGGGCCGCACGCTCGGCGACGTTGCCAGCTGGGCGGATGATTTTCGGGAACCACATCCGGAGACGTCCCATTGGCACTTCGTCGACATTCCCCTGAGCGCAGTCGGCTACGACGCTGCGCGTGACTGCCCGAACGGCGAGTGCGTGGTCGCTGCGCTCGAGGTCCAGTTGGGAAAGCTCAAAGACGCGACGACGCCCGAGCTCGAGCGTCGCCGCGCCCTGCGCTTCGTGGTGCATTTCGTGGGAGATCTTCACCAGCCGTTGCACGCGGCAACCAACGACCAGGCCCCCGGCGGGACGGACCACGGCGGCAATCAGTTGAAAGCTCGCCTGGCCTTGTCCGACGCGGAGTTTCCCTATCATTCTTCAGCGGGCGGCAATCTACACGCGATTTGGGACGTGGATCTGATCGACTCCGCGCACCGAGACCAGGGCACTTATGTGGCAGAGCTGCTCAAGTTACCGGAGTCGATCGCCAAGATGCAGCGCGGCAACTTCGTCGACTGGGCGATCGAGTCACACGTCGTGGCGCGCGACTTCGCGTACAAACTCTTGCCGGCGCCGAACCCAACCTCTGGCGTCGTGGAGCTCGGTGAAGCATACGCGACGGCATGCCGACCTTTGGTCGAGCTCCAGCTACAGCGCGCGGGAGTGCGGTTGGCGCGCGTGCTGAACGAAGCCCTGGCGTCGCACTGAGCGCTCACAACGTGGCGAATACCAGCCACTCTACCAAGGGAGCGGCGGCCTTCGCCTGCGTGACCAGCCACGGCACGAGCTTGGGGGACGCCAGAATGCCCTTCGGCAGCTCCGGAAACCCCACGGTGAGGCCTTTGCGCTTCAAATGCTCGGCGCGCGGATGCTCGGGGTCGAACCCTTTGGGCACGCGCTTGTACGAATCGTGCGAGTCGACCGAAAAGCCTTTCTTGGTGAGCGCTTTGAGGATCTTCTCGAGCTCGCGGCCGCGCGCGTCGTCGGCCACGGCCGCGCGAAAGCCCGCCAGATTGCGCGCATCCATCATGTAGTGCCCAGCGGCGGCGAATGACTTCGGCTGGCCCACGTGGAAGTAGAGCGCCATTGGCACTTCGGTGATCTTGCCCTTGCGCTTGGTGGGGATTAGGCCGCCCAAGTGCGTCTTGTACGGCGATTTGTCCTTCGAGAAGCGCACGTCGCGAAAGATGCGAAAAATCTTGGGCGCGTCGAGCTCGGAGTGGTCGAACGCGCGATCGACCCCGGCGTGCACTTCGCTCAGAAGTTCTTTCAGCGGACGCTGCCAGCCCTCCTCGAACTCGTCCTTGTGGGCGAGAAACCAGTCGCGGCTCTGATGCTTGGCGAGCGCACGAAAGAACTTGGCATCCGCATCGGCAAATCCAATAAAGGGCATCCTAAGACCTCTCGGGGGTGACACTGATCTCTGGAAAGGCGTCGCTCAACACCTGAAGCAGCCGGCGCGTGACGTCCCCGGCGTCGCCCTCACCCGAGACGTGTCGGATGTGTTGCTCCGGCGCAAGTTCGACGGCGCGCGCGTAGGCATCGGCCAGCCGCGCTTGGGTCGAGAGCGCGTCGAACAGTTCCTCGGGGCCGCCGCGTGCATGGCGGCGCCGAGCTGCCACGGCCACCGGCACATCGAGCACGATCGTCAGATCGGGGATTTGTGCGGCGCGATTGAGGCTCGCGATCCAGGAGACCGCATCCGGCACGGCCGGCGCGGTCACCGACTGATAGACAATGCTCGAAAGCGTATAGCGATCGCTGACCACTATGGCGCCCTCGGCGAGCGCAGGGCGCACGAATGACGCCAAATGATCGAGCCTATCGGCGGCAAACAACAGACCGAGCGCCGCCCAATCGAGCCGACGCGGGCTCTGCCCATCCGCGCTGCGGAGCCGCCCTTCGAGCACGCTGCGCAACAGCTGCCCGACGGGCCCGTCGCTCGGCTCGAAGGTCGCCCGCGCGTCGTGACCCACGCCGCGCAGCGCTTCCACCAGGCGCTTGGCCTGCGTCGTGCTGCCACAGCCGTCGATGCCTTCGACAACCACGAACCGACCGACCTTCGCGGTGCCCCTCTCAACCATGCTCTTCCTCGGGAACGGGGGCCGGATCTTGACCCAAGACGACATTATCGATCAGCCGAGTACGGCCCAGAAATGCGGCGACAGCGAGCAGCGCGCTGCCCGCGAGCGTCACCTCGTCCGCGATCGGCTCGAGTTCACTCTCGCCGACGAGTTCGACGTAGTCGACGCGAAAACCCGCCGCGAAGCCCCGCACCGCAGCGCTCAATGCTCGCGCGATCTGCGGCGCAGCGGCGCGTTCAGCGGCGTCCAAGTACATATTGCGCGAACTCAACGCGAGCCCATCCGCCTCACGCACGATAGGATGGCCCACTACCTCGACGGGCAGCAGCAGATCTCGAACCATGCGTCGGATCACCTGAAGCTGTTGATAGTCCTTGCGCCCGAAGATGGCCACGCACGGACCGCTCACGTTGAAGAGCTTCGTAACGACGGTCGCCACACCGTCGAAATGGTTCGGCCGCTTCGGCCCGCAAAGCACGTCCACGAGCTTCGCCACCGAGACCCTGGTTTGTTCGCCGGGCGGATACATCTCCTCCACGCTCGGAACGAACGCGAGCTCGGCGCCGTGAGCGTTGGCAAGCTCGAGATCTCGCTCGATGGGGCGGGGATAGCGCGCGAAGTCTTCGTTCGGACCAAATTGGGTGGGATTCACGAAGATCGTGATCGCAGCCCGCGCCCCGCGAGCACGCGCCGCATCCACTAGCGCCATGTGTCCCGAGTGCAGCGCGCCCATCGTAGGCACGAGCCCAACGCGAGCGCCCGCGTGGCGCACTTGATCGCAGGCGGCGCGAAACTCAGCGACGGTGCGGCAGACGCGAAGACTCATGACGGTTCGTCTGAGGCCGGGCCATAACTGGCAGGCCCTTCCTCGACCACCGGGCGCGCGCCGGTTTCCTCAGCGGGTCGAGGCTTGGGGGCCGAACCGCCAAACGAATGCTCTGCCGACGGGAACGCGCCGCTCTGCACCTCGGCGACGTAGCCCCGGGTGGCCGCAACCACAGCGTCGCCGAGCTCCGCAAAGCGCTTGACGAATTTCGGTCGCACCTCCGAGTACATCCCAAGAAAATCGTAGCAAACGAGCACCTGCCCATCGCAGTGGGGACCTGCACCAATGCCGATGGTTGGCACCCCCACCGACTCGGTCACTCGACGCGACAGCTCGGCCGGAATCCCCTCCAGCACGATCGCGTACGCGCCAGCCTCCTCCAAGACGCGCGCGTCCCGCAGCAAGCGCTCGGCGGAGACTTCATCTCGGCCCTGAACCCTGAAGCCACCCATGGCGTGGACCGATTGCGGCAAGAGCCCGAGGTGGCCCATCACCGGGATCCCCGCGCCCACGATGGCGCGAACGTGCTCAGCATACTGCTCACCGCCTTCGAGCTTCACCGCTTCGAAGCAGCCTTCCTTCATCATGCGCCCGGCCGATTCTAACGCGTGAAGCGCTGAAAGCTGAAAGCTCATGAACGGCATATCCCCTACGAGGTGCGCTCGCCGCGTACCTCGCGCCACGGCTCGCCCGTGATAGCAAATCTCCTCGAGGGTTACGGGAAGCGTATTTTCGCGCCCTTGCACGACCATGCCGAGCGAATCCCCAACCAGGAGGACGTCACCCCCGCCCGCATCGAGCAGGCGCGCCATCGTGGCGTCATAGGCGGTCAGCATCGCGATCTTGGGGCCGCACCGCTTTCGCGCCCGGAGTTCCGGCACAGTAACTTTCTTGTTCATTGGACAGACCTCATCAGGCGGGCGGGCTTTGGATGTTGCGAAAGCTTAAAGCGTCTTTCGGGCGCCGCTCGTATAAACCGTGCCTCGGCCGCCGGGAACCGCGAATCTGCGAGGATTCGTAGGCGACCGGGCTCGATGCCGCGCCCCCATCCGGCGCCGTGTTTGCCACCCAACTCCGCCCGCTGCGCGCTGCAGCACTCGCGGCGCATTGTGGGGCGCGCGTGCTCGTCGCGCGCGAAGCCAATCACTCGCATCGGCATTTTGTTGAGCCATCAAGCGCCGCTCACGCCTCCATTGTTGGGAGCACCCACTCTGTCCTCTGTTCGACGACACCGACGAGCGATCGCAAGCGAGCAATTCGCTGGCAAACACCGAACGTGAAAGCTAGACTGAAACCGGCTGGTGACTCCCAGCGCTGCGTAACTCAAACTCGGTGGAGCTTGCCGGGGGGCAGGCCCGTCCGGGAGGAACTTTGTCCATGAACCTGGTTGTACTGACGCCTGGGCCGAGCCGCGCTGGCTCCTCATCGAAATCGCTGATCGTGTTTCGCGCGTGCCTGATCGGCCTGATCACGCTTGCAGCCTGCTCGTCCGGCAATAGCGGGCCCGACTTGGGGGGCGGCGCGACCGGCTCCGGCGCCAACGGCTCGGGTGCGAGCAGCAGCGGCATGGGCGGCCAGGTGTTGTCATTCGGAGGCTCCTCGAGTGTCGGGGGCGGCGACACCGGACCGACCGGCGTCGCGGGCGGAAACGGCATGGCCGAAGTGTGCGACGGAGTCGACAACAATGCTGACGGGATCATCGACAATGTCGACGTCGACAACGACGGTGTTTGCGACTGCATCCGCATCGCCACGCTCGGAATCCCCGGTACCTGGGGGCAAGGTGACGTGTTCGGCACGTGGCTTCAAATGCGAGCCACGCAAGGCACAGTTGGCTCGCTCGGCTCGCAAGTCCTGAGCGCCAGTCTCCTCGCGCCCTACCAAATCTTGGTGATTCAAGACGTGAGCGGGATCGGGCGAACCTATTCGGCCGATGAGGTCAGCGCCCTCCAAACCTGGGTGCAGAACGGCGGCGGTGTCATGTCGCTCATCGGGTTCCACGACGCGAGTGAGATCGTGAACGTGAACACGCTGCTGGGCGCGTTCGGCATGAGTTACGGGAACAAGCCGATCCTCCCCAAGAACGGCGGCTCGACCGTGCCCATCACGCAGTTCGCAGCGCACCCGATCACGCAGGGCGTGACGGCCGTG
>JAEUAF010000014.1 GCA_019695485.1 Sorangium sp. | reverse complement strand
AGCAGCGTCAGCGCACAGGCCAAGGCCGGGCTTCGCCGCAGTCGGGCCCGCGCGCGGCGATCCGTTGGCGTCGTCCTAGCGCGTCTGGGGCCTCTGCTTTCTGATGCGCCTGCCATGCGTCGGTCTCCTTCACCCGCTCATCTCGCGCCAGGATACTTCGCGAGCTTTCGCTGCAGCGAGCGCCGATGGAGACCGAGCAGCGCCGCCGCTTGGGTGATGTTGCCGCCGCAGGACACGAGCACGCGGTCGATGTGCTCCCATTCTACGCGGTCGAGCGTCGGTACTGTCGCGGTGGGCGGCTCTTGCGACGGCGAACCGTCGTGATCGAAGGCCGCAATAATTTCGCTGATGTCGGCGGGCTTGGTCAAGTAGTGCACGGCGCCCGAGCGCACCGCGTCGAGTGCCGTCGCGATGCTGCCGAAGCCAGTCAGCACGACAATGCGCGTCGTCGGGTCGAGTTCGTGGAGTTTCCGAACCACATGAAGGCCGGAAACACGTGGCATCCGCAAGTCCACGATGGCGCACTCTGGCGTTTCGCGGCCGGCCGCCTCGAGGGCAGCCTCGGCTGTGGCCGCGCCCAGAGCTTCGAAGCCGCGTTCGCGCAGCGCGTGCACGAGCCTGTCACGGAAGAGATCATCGTCGTCGACCACGAGCACGCTGCGGCCCGAGGGGACAGCGTTGTCCCCGGAAGAAGCCGTCGGACGAAGGGTCATGGCGGACTTCCCTTCAGCGCACGGTCGGCGACCGCTCTCGTCTCGAGCCGCTCTTCCCGAACAGCGCTGCTCATGGTCGTCGGGTAGCCCAGGGTCTCTAGCCAGTCACTGCGGCATTTTGGCGCACCCCGTGAGGCCTCCGGAATTGCGCGCATTTTCAAGCGTAGCGAGGGCGCGGGAGCTTATTCCGGCGTCCATCGTGGATGAGCGCCGAAAAGTCCGTGCACGAAGCTGAGCTCGTACACGAGCACCGCACCGAAGATCACGCTCGCCATGCCCGTCGCTAGGGCTAGGCCTCGCTGCACTCCCTCGAAGCGCCGCAGGGTCATCGCGATCGGCATGGCCATGGCGGTCGTAATGAGCAGCATGCCGGCCACCGTGCCGACCCCAAAGACGGCTAGGTAGCCCATGGCGTACGACGCGTCCTGAATGGTGCCGAGAACGAGTAGTGCGACCGCGGCCGAGCCGGCCAATCCGTGCACGATCCCGACGAGCAGCGGACGCATGGCCGGAGCGCGGCGAGTAGGGTTGGTGTTGGCGCTTTCCCGATGGGAGGAAGAGGAACCGCCCGCGTGCAGCTCTGGGTGATCGTGTGCGTGGGCAACGACGGTATTCAGGAAGGCGCCGCGCACGTTCACGAAACCGAGCAGCACCAACATCACCGCTACGGATAATTCCAGGCCGAGGCCGAGCCGCGGCGGGATCACGAGGCCGAACAGCACAATCGCGCCACCCACCAGCAAGAGCGCCAGCGTGTGTCCGAGTCCCCAAAGCACGCCGATCGGCGCTGCCGCGCGCAACGAGCGCTGTCGGCTCACGATGGTCCAGATCGCGACGACATGATCGGAGTCGGTGGCGTGGCGCATGCCGAGAAAGAAGCCGAGGGTGAGGACCGCAGCCGGGGTCATACGGGTGATGCTGCGTAGCATGAATTTGGATGTCCGTGCTACTCGCCCGCGGGGCTGCTCCGCCCCTGAGGCGCCTTTGCGCGCGGCGGAGCGCGCTCAACGCCGGGGTTTTGCGCGTTTTGTGGCGCGTGGCCGCTTTGCGGCCCGTGGCGTCTCGTGCGTGTGCAGCGGGCCATGCGGGTGGGCGTGCGTGTGGCCGTCGTGAGTGTGCACGTGAGCGCGGCGACCGCTCGTGCCCAAGGTCAGCGTGTCCTCCGCGACAAATTCGGCGCCGCCTTGGAGCACGCCGCGCGTGGCGATCATTCGGCTGGTAATTTCCTTGAGCTGGTCGGAACGGCCGCGCATCACGATGACTTCCAGGCAGTGCTCGTGGTTCAAGTGTACGTGCATCGTCGAACGCACCTGATCACCGAGCTCGTGCTGCAACGACGTGAGCCGCTCCGAGAGCTCGCGCACGTGGTGATTGTAGACCAACGTCACCGCTGCGAATGCCGGCACTCGATCGCCGAGGGCCGAGCGGCTCACCTCCGCGCGCGTCAAATCCCGCAGGAGCTCAGAACGATTGCAGCCGCGCGCTTCTGCAAGCGCGTCCAGCTGCTCCATGAGATTGGGATCCATGGCCACGCCGAAGCGGACGAGGTCGTCTTTCATTGCCCGAAAACTCTATCATCATCAGGGCCGTCGCCCGCTCGGTCCCGAGGTCTCCGGCGCACTTTTCAGCTCTCGTCTTCCGGCTCGCGCGGGATGTTGAAGGTCTCGAGCCAGCGGTAGATTTGGCGGCGATCCTTGCCAAAGTGCTTGGCCGTGGCGCGCACGCTGCGGCCGGAGCGCTCGTAGACGGCGAGTAGATCTTCGCGGCTCGGCCGCTCTCGCGGCGCAACGCTCGGCTCCTTGGGTGCCGCGCTCGGCTCGTTCGGCGCGAGGCTCGGCCTCTCGGGCGCAAGGCTCGGCGCGTCTGCCGGGCGAGCGAGCTCGGGCATGGCTTGGCCGATGGCGCTGCAGCCAAACACTTTGTCTGAGTCGAGATCGGCGAGCCGATGCACCAAACGTCCGAGGCCGCGCAAGTTGTCGAGCCATTCGTGGAGCAAAATGCGCTCGGCAGCGTCCGCGACGAACTCGACCCGCGCGCCCTTCGCGCGCTCGGCGTTCCACAGCCGAAGCAATAGCGCGCTCCAGGCCAGGATATCTTGGCGGCGGGCCCTCAGCGGCGGCAGTGACAGCTCCCAAAACGAGAGTCGCGCGTACAGGTCCCGACGAAAGCGGCCGCTCTCGACGAGAGCCGACAAATCGCGATTGGTCGCGGCAACGACGCGCACGTCGACCGCAATCGGTTTGGTCGCGCCGACCGCACGCACCTCGCGTTCCTGCAACGCGCGCAGTAGCTTGGGTTGGAGTTCGAGCGGCAGCTCCCCGATCTCGTCGAGGAACAGCGTCCCGCCGTGTGCCGCCTGAAACAGGCCCGGCTTGGTCGCCAGCGCCCCAGTAAAGGCGCCGCGCTCGTGTCCGAACAGTTCGCTCTCCACGATCTGTGGCGAGAGCTCGGCGGCGTTCAGGGTAATGTAGGCGCCGCGGCGTCCACTTCTTTGGTGAATTTCTCGAGCCAAGCGTTCCTTACCGGTGCCAGTCTCTCCCGAGATCAGCACCGGAGCAGGATCGGGCGCCGCGCGAAAGAGCCGCGCACGGAGCTCGGCAATGGCCGGCCCTTGTCCGGGCAATACAGGATCGCCCTCGAAGTCCGCGCCGCCGGGCCCGTCGACCACACCCAGTACGTCGCCCAGCCGTACGACGCTCTGAGCCACCAGGGGCCGTGGCTGCTCCAAGCGCGTTCCGTTGATGCTCGTGCCATTGCGGCTTCCCAAATCGACCAACCAGGGCACCCCGCCGAGCCCCACTTGAACGGTAGCGTGGCGCCGCGAAATCGTGGCGTGGAATATGCTGGTGACCTCCGCGTCCGGGGCTCGACCGAGCACGAGCCCTGGGACGAGCGCGAAGCGTTGGCCTGCAAGCTCCGGCGGGTGCACGAGCGTAAGAGTCAGATCGGTCCCTGCGACACCCGAGGGCGGCGCGCTCGGGTGAGTGGAGTGAAAGAAGGAGCCGTCGCGCGACACGCCCCTAGCGTAAGGCAAGCCGCGAAATTGGGCGAGAGTCAGAAAAAACCCGACAACGCCAGGCTGCCGGCGCCGAGGCGGAGCCTGAGGGAAGCCAGCGGATCTCGCTCTGACTTCAGGTCAAAACGTCCGGGATCGTCGCCAAGTGCGTAGATCAGCGTGCCGACCGCGAGCAGGGCGCCCCCGGCGCCCACGCCGACCCATCCGTAGACGTCCCGCTTGCGTTTGGCATCCAGGTCGCTGACCAGAATATCGAGTGTCGCGGCGCAGGTCATATCGCAGGTGCCGGCCGGCTTCCCTTCGACTTCGGTCTTGTACGCCGTGAAGTGGTCCTCCGCCTGCTGCTTCTTGCCCGGGTTCCAGAGCAAGAGGCGCGGCCCGCCCGCCGCGGCGAGAAACCCGGCGCCCGCGCTGATGGCCGCGAGCATGCGCCGCTGTTTGGCGTGTCCCACGTACTCGGCGAGGTACGCCGGCGTCGGGATCAGGCGGATATCGATGCGCGCGGGCCCGCTCTCGAGCACCACGTCGCGCGTCACGTCGAAGAAGCCGGCACGCGCGATGTGAACGCGGTGG
>JAEUAF010000835.1 GCA_019695485.1 Sorangium sp. | reverse complement strand
CCTTCTTGTCCTTCTTGTCCTTGTCGCCCTTCTTGGGCTCCTCGGGCTTGGGCGGAGGCGGCGCACCAGCGACGGGGCGGGTCACCGCGGCCGCAACGTTGAAGATCGCGGCCTTCTCGAGAGGGGCGTCCTGCGAGAAGTTCTTGTTCACGTCCTGAAAGGTGCCGGGCATTGAGCGCACGGCAAAGTCCACACGGTCAGACCCGCTCTGCGACTTTTCCAGGCTGCCCGCGCCGAACACTACGACCGCCGCGCGTGGCGCATTGCGACTCAACGTGGAGACCGATGCGTGCGACGAGAAGCTGTTGGTCACGAGCCGCGTGCGGTCGGAATCGTTGTAACGAAGGCGCACGTGTTGCTTGTCGTTGGCCAACACATCCGCCGAGAACTTGAGTCCCGCGACCTCCGCGAGCTGCCGATTGAACGAGCTGGCAGGGGGCGGCGGCGCCGCTGGCGTGCCGGCCGAGGCCGATGCAGCTGCGATCGGAGCGCTCTTTTCGCGCGGCGGCGCGGCGCTCACGCTGGCTGCTGGCGCTGCGCCGCTTCCGGCAGGCGTCACCATATCGGTCGCCGACATCGCGTCGGGATCGAGCGCCAAGAGTAGGTGCCCGCCTCGATCCGCGTAGCGCTTGAGCGAAGCGACTTCCTCCTCGGAGAACGGGGCCGTGGGACCGAGCACGAGGACGATGTCCGCGTCCTCCGGCACGTCATTCGCGAGGCCCTGGGCCATGCCGAGATCTTTGATCGTGTAGTTTTGCTTTTGGAGCACCGTGCGCGCGATCTGTGCGCTGCGCTCCCCAGCCTGACCGCGGGTGCTGTCGTTCAGCTCACCGTGGCCGGCAGTGAGGTATGCCGTGTGCTTCGAGTGGGCGATCTTGATGAGTTGCTCTTGGAAGTCCCTGTCGAGCGTCTTGAGCTTCGGCCGGGCCGGCTCAATCTCGGTGCCGATCTGCAACGAGTGGTTCACGCCACCGCGCGACAGGATGATGACACCGTCCTGATTCGCCTTGAGCTCCTGCGCGAGCTTGGGAGCGAGCAACCGGTCTTTGATCTCTACTTGTAGCTTCGGTGCGCCGCTCGCCGCGTCACGCAAGTAGCTCGCCACTTCCTTCCTCACTTCGTTCACGTCGGGGAAGAAAGCCACCACTCGGATCGGGTCACCGGACAGCGACTGCACGAGCTTGCGCGTCGACTCACTCGGGCGCGAAGTCTTGAAGTACGAGTAGTCGAGCTTCAAATCGATGCCACCCGCGGCGTAGACGAACAGCGAGCAATACACGGCCGCGATCGCCAGTGTCAGGCCAGCGGTCGCCGCCGATCGCACGCGCCGGCTCTCCGGGCGCTCTGCATTGCGCATCGGCAGCAGCGCGGTCTCCGCGAAGATCATCGGTACGGTGCCGAGCGCGATCAGCGACACCCAGAGCACGCGCGAAAGCTCGTCCACTCGCGTGCGCGTGGCGCTTGCCAGGTGGTCCAGGCCAAGCCGAGTCGCACCAGCGTCGCTGGTCGCGAAGTAGAGCAGCACGCCGCAAAGGCCGGTCAACGACAAGAGCGCGAGCAGGCTCTCGATCGAGCGTCGCTCCCCGCCACTGCGAAAGCGAGGCGAAAAACGCAGCACGGTCGCGGCGAGGGTGCCTAGCAAGCCGAGCCCGGTCACGATGCCGGCGCCCTTCGGGAGACCGGACAGCACGCGTTCGCCGGTGTAGACGAGCACGAGCCCGCCCAGATACAGCGCGAAAATCCAGCCGGGCGCGCTCTTGGTGGTGGAGGTGGGGGTCAACCCGGAAGCGGTGTTCAGCGCCATCGTCGCGCCTCCAGCACTTTGATCGACGCGAGCAAGAACAGATAGGTCATGGCGACGTAGTAAGCAATCGAGCCAAGCTCCAAGCGCCCCAACATGAAGGGGCGGAAGTTATCGTGATGGAGCGCGAGCGCGGACAAGAAGCGATTCAGCGGCGGATCCACCGCCTTTGCCGCCATCCAGAGCAGCAGCAAGCTGCCCAGGATGATCGCGGAAATGATGGCTGCCACGATCTGCGATGCCGCCAGTGCCGAACCGAACAAGCCGATCGCCACGGACGCGCTGCCCAGCAGTAAGAGCCCGCTGTAACCGACCAACACGTGGCCGAGGCTCACTTTGCCGTTCACCAAGATGAGTGCCGGCAAGTAGGCCGTGCACGCGGTGAGCACGCACATCACAATCATGGCGGAGATGTACTTGCCGAGCACGATTTGCCAGTCCTTGAGCGGCGAGGTGTTCAACAAGACCAGGGTCTTGGTCTGACGCTCCTCGGCCAAAAGCCGCATCGACAAGAGCAGCCCGCAAATCATGGTGGCAGCGGTCGCGTTGTAGATGAAGCGCTGCAATACCTCGGCTGAGACCAGCTTTTCGGTGAGCCCTTGCACGTAGAACAAGAGCCCATCCATCAGCAGCGCGCCGGCGATGATCACGGCGCCGAGCGGCGAGCGCAGATACGCGAATAGCTCGCGCCGAGCGATCAGAAACACCTGGTTCATGCACCCTCCGTGGGTTGCTTGTCCGACGCCTGCGCGGCTTCGTCGACCATTGCCTGGTCGGCGTCGCGCTTCTTGCGACTCTTGCGGCGGCCCGCGGCTTCGTCGCCGCCGAGCAGCTTGAGCACCATGCTCTCGAGCCCCTGACGGCGCACGAGCTCGATCACGGCAACGTCCGCGCTCACCAGAGCGCGGCACACCTGGTCTCGCACGTCGGACTTCGAAGAAATCTGCAAGGTCAACACATCGTCACCGGGCTCGCTGGCAGCCACCACTTCGACCTCTTGCACGCCCGCCAACGCGCGCACCAGCGGCAGCACCCGATCAGCGCTCGGCCCACGTACCGTGACGGCGAGTTGCATCCCCTGACCGAGCTCCGAGAAGAGCTGTTTCTCGGTGCCCACCCAGGAAATGCGCCCGTCTTCGATCACCAACAGACGGTCGCACGTCTCGCTGATCTCGCTCAGAATGTGGCTCGAAACGATCACGGTGTGGTCGCCGCGCAGGCTGCGAACGAGCTCGCGCATCTCGACGATCTGCACCGGGTCGAGACCGGAGATTGGCTCGTCCAGCACCACGAATTCTGGGCGGTGCACGATGGCTTGCGCGATGCCGACACGCTGACGATAACCGTGAGACAAGGTCCCGATCATCTGGCCGCGCACGTCCCCGAGCTCCGTCATCTCGACGACCTCGCTGACACGTTTGGTCACGGCCGGCGCGGCGACACGCCGCAATCGCGCAGCGAACGCTAGGTACTCAACGACCGACATGTCCTCGTAGAGCGGCGGGCGGTCCGGCAGGTAGCCGACCCGAGCGCGCACTTCGTCAGGGGCCGCGACGACGTCGAACCCGCCTACCTTGACCGTCCCGCTGGTAGGCAGAAGGTCGCAGGCCAGGACGCGCAGCGTCGTCGTCTTGCCCGCGCCGTTCAGCCCCAGCAGGCCCACGATTTCGCCTTTGGCGACCTCGAGGGACAAGGGACCGATCGCGCGCCTGTCACCGTAGTATTTGTAGAGCTCTTGGATCTCGATCACGGTAATTTCCCCGGGTCAGTTGCGGCCTGCGCGGCCGGCCCCAAAAACCGTTCGGCGTTCCTGGGGGTCGGTTTGGATCCCGAGACGTTTCACCCAGTTCGGCCCCGGCGTTACCACAAAGTTTCGCCGGTCGTACCAAGAAGTCGCGGGGTTTATTCCCAGGCGAACCTTTTTCCGGCACATGTCTTCCCAGTCCGCAGCACGGGTCAGTGGCTAGCCTGGTCTTCGTCCCTCGGGCCGGGAGTTAGCCTCGGATCGAGCTGAGTCCGGCCGGGGTTGCCGGCCGGGACTTCTGCTACGCCACGCAAGATCGCGGAGCCAAGATTTGACGAACAGAGCGCGAGCGTGACCGCCGACGACGCAGAGGCCCCGCTGGGCATCGAAGTCTTCGAGCCTGCGGGCGTTGGACTCCCTCCCGAAGACTGCACGCCCGAGGGACTATCACGGGCAGCCACCGCAGAGGCGCTCTCACTTGGCTTCAACCGAGTCTCGATCGTTGACGCAACGCCGCTCGAAGCAGGCCGAACCCGGCTCCGCGCGTTCCTCGAGCGCGGCTATGCGGGCAGCCTCAGCTACTTGGAAGAGGGTGAACGCCACGACCCAAGCACGCTCCTGCCGGGGGTCAAAAGCCTGGTGGTTGTGCTCTTTGCGCACGGCGATGCCGGCGAAGTGAGCCCGGCCCCCGACCACGCGCCGCGCGTCGCGGACGCCGCGATCCCCGAAGCGGGACTAGGACCCGATCTGCGCGGCCAGATCGCCCGCTACGCGCGCGGCACCGACTATCACATCCTGATGAAAACGCGGCTGTTCAAGCTCGGGCGACGCCTGGCGACGCTGGCGGGCAGGACGGTGCGCGTGCGCGCTTGCGTCGACACGGCGCCGCTGCTCGAGCGCGAGCTCGCCGCGCGGGCAGGCCTCGGCTTTCAGGGCAAGTCGAGCTTGCTAATCGCGCCCGGGCTCGGGAGCTACGTGCTACTTGGCGAGCTCTTGATCGATTTGGAATTGGCGCCCAGTCCGCCGCCAGAGAGCCCGCGCAAGTTGGACTTCTCCGCGTGCGGCAGTTGTCGGGCCTGTCTCGACGCCTGCCCGACCCAAGCCTTTCCGAGCGAATACGTGCTCGACGCGCGACGCTGCATCTCCTATCTGACGATCGAACAAGACGGCGTCATTCCGGAGGAGCTAAGACGGCCGATTGGCACGCGCGTGTTCGGCTGCGACGTGTGCCAGGAAGTCTGCCCTTTCAACGCGAGCAAGAGCCGCCCCTCGAGCTCCGAGCTCGGAGTGCGCGAAGCGTTGCTAGCGCCCGACCTAGTTCGACTCCTGAATCTCGGCTCCGCCCCGTATCGAACACTGGTGAAGCGCACGGCCCTCCGCCGGGCCAGCCGCGCCACGCTGCAACGCAATGCCGCGGTCGCGCTAGGCAACAGCGGGGATCCGCGCGCTGTGGCGCCGCTCGTCCGCGCGCTCGTCGAAAACGAGCGCGCGCTGGTCCGACTGCATGCTGCCTGGGCGCTCGGTGAGCTCGCCCCCCACCTCGATGAAGCCGCCGTTAGCGCCCTCATCCAGTGCGCCGACGCCGATCCAGACGCCGCGGTGCGCGCCGAGGCACGCTCCGCGCTGACCCGGGCAAACGCGGTTACGGATCTGGCGCCTTCTTAGAGCGTTGAGCGCAGCAAGCGCAGCGCTTCAAGGCTGCGCCTCGTCAGCGGGGGGTTCGAGCGCCTTCTGAGCGCGGGTCTCGCGGACTTCGAAGTCGTCGGCGACGCGGGGAAACACTGGTGAACCCAGCAGGAGCTCGAGACCGCGCTTGACGCGGGCGGGGTGCTCGGCGGCGAAGTTTGCGCCGTCCGGATCTTTTTGACGGAGGTCGTAGAGCTCGGGCAAAGCGGCTTCGAACGACAACACGAGCTTGAACTCATCGACAGGATCGACGAGCCCCACGCGCACGAGGAGGTCCTTCGAAGCCGATGAGAGCAACAGCGGGAAGCGGCGGCGCGGCGGCGCGGGCAAGAGATACGAGAGTAAGTCCTCGCCGTGATAGCCCTCCCCATTCAACGTGGGGTCGAGGTATCGCCCGAGCGTCGGCGCGACGTCCACCAAAGAGACCTTGTCCTTGATCGCACGCGCCTCGAGGCCGGGCACATGGAGCACGAGCGGAACCCGAATCAGCGATTCCCAGAGGAACACCGAGTGAACCCAGAAGCCATCCCGGCCCAGCGCTTCACCGTGATCCGAGACGAAGAGCACGATGGTCTTGTCTTCCAAGCGGCGCGCCGAAAGCGCTTGGAGCAGGCGATCGAACTCGTGGTCGATGGCGCGCGCGACGGTGCGGTATCGAAACGGAAAATCCGAGGCGTCGTCCGTCACGCCGTATTTCTTGGCGGCCTGATCGACGTAGTCTGCATCGAGCTCTCGCCAATTGTGTTGGTCGAAGTTGAACAACCACAGAAAGAAGGGCTGCTTCCGCGGTTGATCGAGAAAGCCGATGGCTCGGTCGACGAGGCGTGGTGCCGTCGGCTGCTGCGCCCCGTAGCCCCAAACCTGCTGTTGTGCGGGGTAGTCCTCGACGATCAGGTTCTGGGCAAAGTAGAAATCGGGGCGGAGTTTACCCAGAAACTCGTAGGCGCTCTTGGCGATGGCGAGCGCATCGTCATAACCAGCGCGCTTGGCGACGCGCAACAGGTCATTTTCGGGAGTATCGAGTGAGTCGTAGTTGCCACCCGTGAGCACCGGCAGCGAGCGCAGCGTGTCGGAGCCCGCAGCGTACGCGCGTTGAAAATCCAACGCGCGTCGTCGAAATGCCGCGAGCCCAGGCATGATCTTGGGATCGGCGGCCACGTCGTTTCGTAACGTGTCGACGTAGTACACGATCACGTTGTAGCGCGATTGCCCGCCACGCAAACGCTGCAACGCTTCCCAATGTTCTCGAGGTTCGGAGAGCGGTTTGCTCCAGGGCGTGGCCAGCACGGGTTCGGCCAGCGAATAGCGCGCTTTGAGGCGTTCGATGCGCGCCATGCGCATTCCCCGCCAATGCCAGGGGTTGGCGACGAACGCTTCGGCGACCTGAAGGCGACGCAGCATGCGCCCCGCGTAGACCTCCTCGAGCCACACATGCTTCAGCGAGTCGTCGAACCAAGTGCGAATCCCGGGCACGCAAACCGCCAAGGCGAGGAACGTCCCGAACACGCCGCCGGCCGCGCGAGTCGCACGAAGTACGGCGGGGAAACGTTGAAAATACGCGATGACAATCGCATACGCAGCGCCCCAGCAGAGGGAGGCAACGAGCTCCAAGATGGTGTGCACCCGCGAATAGAGCGCGACGTACTGGGTCAGATCGACGCGGGCCACCAGCACGCCAGCCGCAAAGAAGAGCGCGGCCCAGATGAAGCAACTGCGCCCGCCGCGCTGCAGCGA
Source organism: Sorangium sp. (assembly GCA_019695485.1). Taxonomy (GTDB): domain Bacteria; phylum Myxococcota_A; class Polyangia; order Polyangiales; family Polyangiaceae; genus PMG-095. The sequence continues at coordinate 3,098 of JAEUAF010000835.1, read as the reverse complement.
GCGCAGCACACCAATCAGCACCCCCGCGCCCACCGCCGCCGCGCAGCCGAGCGCGAACGCGAAGACAAGCGGACCCCAGACAGCCAGGGTCGTTTTCTGAACGTGCTCGCCAGAAAACGTCCAGATCGCCGTGCTGATACTGGCGAGACCTCCGACGACTCCATAAAAGAGCGGTCGCGCAAACTTGAGCAGTGGTCGATGCTGCACCCGTCGACCGAACAGCGCGAGTTCGGAGTAGATCAGCGCGGCGACCAACACACCCAAAAGCGCCCCGACGCTGCTGTACATGCCAAGCGCGCCGAGCAGGTGCTTGCTGAGGCTGAAGTAGCGAAAGCCCGAACGCGCGCAGGCATCGGCCGCAACCATCGTCCACCCGCTAAGCGCCCCCGCCACGATCAGAAGCGTGAGGGGGTGGGCGGCCTTCGCTGCCCGGCTCGCCTCGGGCGCGGTCTCGGTTTGAAGAACGGTCACGGGTTCGGGAGGTTCTGGGGGGCGGTCCGCGCGGCGCCGCAGCATATTCCAGGCGTTTCAGTGTTGTCACGCCCCGGAAGCGGGCATTACATGAGGCGCTCACGCGCTCGACGTGCCACTCTCCTCGCCCCTGCAAATGACGCGCTCAGCAAGCCCTCCGGCCACGCCCGCCAGGCGTCCGTTCTTGGACACCCTCTCGGCGCGGCAACTGGCGCTCTACGTCGCGTTTGGGTCGTTCAGCGTGCTGTTCCTTGCGGCGCTGGTCGCTTTCTTCGTAACCCGAGCGCAGGCCACGCTATTCCAGGCGCCCGACATGCCGGGCTTGCCTGGCGGGCTCTGGCTCAGCACGGGGCTGATTGTCGCGATGAGCTCGGCGTTTCAAGGTGCGCTCGTGGCGGCCCGCAAGAATCAGTCGTCGACCCTGTTGCGACGGCTGTGGTTCGGGGCGGCGCTGGTCGTGCTGTTCTTGCTGACGCAGGGCCAAAATTGGCTGCACATGCAGCGCGCCGTTGCGCAAGCTTCGGTTCGCACTTTGTACCCGTATACGTTCTATCTGCTGACGGGGCTCCACGCCGCGCATGTGTTGGGCGGACTGGTCCCGGTTACGATCGTGCTGTGGCGCGCCACCCGTCGCGAATATTCGAGCTCGCGCCACGAAGGGGTCGCGCTCTGCGCTCAGTATTGGCACTACCTCGGCATCGTGTGGTTGGTGCTGTTTGCGACGCTGGAGCTGTCGGTGTGACGTCGCCCGAGCCGACAGCCAGCGAGGTGGATGGCGCGACCAGTCCCGTTCCGCAGCCACCGTTGACCTTCTACTGGGATTTCTTCGGGCCCCGCGCGGAGCCCACGGCGCTCCATTTCAAAAAGCACTTGGACGAATTCCTGCTCCTGAACTCGCTGCTCGGCTGCGAAACCGGCGTCTCCAGCGACGGGCCTGGCCACTTGGCTGCCTTCTGCCGTGCCCCAAGCGCCGCGCAGGACGCGATCGCCCGCGCGCTACGACCCCGCCGCGCGCTCTGAACGCGCTGCCGCGCCACCGTCGTCACGGACACAGGCGCACCACGAGCCAGCCGCCGTTCTCACTCGTGTAGCGGAATCGATCGTGGAGACGATGCGGGCCCGCAATCCAGAGTTCGATCTCGCGTGGCGCCACGCGAAAGATCCCCCAGCCGGCAGGCCGCTCTACCTCACGATCGCGAAAGCGGCCTTCGACTTCGGCGAAGCGCCGTTAGAGCTCGGCACGCGATGCGATCGCCTGACTTTGCGACGAGGCCCAGGCGCCGATCTGACTTTCGCGGGGGCGAGAGCGGAAATAGGCGTCGGAATCAGCGTCACTGGCCCGCTCGGCGACGCCCTCGACGCGCACTTGGCGCGCCAGCTCCGGCCAAAAGAAAGTCAACGCGACCTGGGGGTTTTCGGCGATCTCGAGCCCCTTGCGACTGCCAAAGTTCGTGACGAATTGCAGTTGTCCGTCCGCGAGACCCTTGAAGAGCACGACCCGCGCGGAAGGGCGCCCGTCGCGCGTCGCAGTGGCCAGCGTCATTGCGTCGGGTTCACGGGCTCCGAGCGCCAGCGCCTCGCGATGCCAAGCTAGGAGCACCTTCAGCGGATCAGAATCGGGAGCCTCGTCCATGGGCGGAGACTGACCGCCGATCGCCCCCCGCGCAAATGGCGAATATCAAGGGTGTTTCGAGCGGCGAGAGGGCGACGAAGGACCAGGAAAACCCCGCGCGAATTGGGCGTGGAGGGCGCGCTCCCGAAGTTCAGCTATAAGGGGCGACGTGCGAGTTCGCGTTCCAAGCGGCAGCCCCGAGCGCCCGCTGCCATCTGCCCGCTGTGCATGGGCTATTCCGGCATGGTGTCGATGCGACGACTGAAGCGGGCAGCGTGGCTCTGCAGTGTCGCCTTCTGCTCAATTGGCTGTGGCACGCGGGCCCAGAAAGCACAGGCGCCCACGCAGGAACTCGCAGCGCATGACGCCACGGCGCCCAGGCCTCCAGCAAGGCGCGTCGGCGAGCCCACGAGCGCTGAGGATGACGACGCGGACGCGCCGGCCGATCCGGCCCAGGCGAGCTCGACCGAAGAATCGGAAGTCGTCGAGGACGAGGCTGAAGAGGCGGCCGCAGCGGAACCGTCCACGCCGACGACGCGCCCTCATCCGCTGGATGGTTGGACGCAGAAACAGATCCGCGACGCGGTGCACACCCGGCTCGCATCGCTCGGTTCGATGTCCATTGGGCCGCCCAACGCTGGGGCATTGCTGAATGGTGTCCGCGCGCGAGCGAGTGACCTCTTCGAGCTCGTCGATGCGAGCCACGCCTGGGGCACCGAAGAAACGCTCACCTTCCTCGAGCAAGCCCTGCGCAAGGTCCACGACACCATCCCGGACACGCCACCGCTCGCGCTCGGACATATCAGCGCTGAGCATGGCGGCCCGCTACGCCCGCATGTGAGCCATCAGGCGGGTCGTGACCTCGACATTTCGTTCTTTTACGTCGGGGGCGCGCGTTGGTACACGCGTGGCACGGAGAGCAACCTCGATCTTGCTCGCACCTGGGCGTTCGTGCGTGCCCTCGTCACCGAGACGGACGTCGAGATGATCCTCATCGACCAGGAGATTCAGCAGT